>JAFQFZ010000053.1 GCA_017398425.1 Clostridia bacterium
AGGTAAATGGTTCGATTATAGAATGCTCTGGCGCACCAAAAAAAGACCTCGTCCTTTCGGACGGGGTCTTTTTTTGCATTTGCGGCAGAGGACTTGAAAAAAACAAGAAAGCGCACCGTTCCCAAATGAGCGGTGCGCTTTTTAGCATCTTTAGATGGCTTGGAAGCAGGAGGCCAGTTCGTCGATGGTATCTTCCGTAAACGAGGCAAAGGTGATATTGGCGACGTAGTTGTCGACCTTGATGCAGACGATCAGCTCATGGAAGCTGAATTGGCTGATCTTGGCGGAAACACGGATCGCTTGGTGTGTTTGTCCGCCGAGGGTAGCAGTCGTTTTTTCGGCGTTCACATCCGTGTAACCGATGGACTCGAGTGCGGACGGAACCGATTTGATCGCTTCGTTGACATACTCTTCTTCGTTTTGGATGTTGAGCGAGACCTTGCTCAGATTTTCAAAGTTGAGGTTCACGCTGTCGCCGTTGTTGTTGCTGACGTACATCTCGTAGATGATTTGGTTGTTCTTGATGACTTCGCGATACGCCTCGTTCACATTTGCAAGGGTATCGGCTGTGATCTTGTTCAGCTCGGCCATTTCTTCATCAGTCGAGAAGTTGTAGTTCGACGGGAACTTGGCGGTCAAGCCGAGAAATTCGTTGGTATAGGTGTTGGTCGTCCTGTCGATCGAGCCGTGAAGCGAGGGTGCCTCGCCACCGTCAGCGGTGTTGGTTGCACCGCACGCGGACAAGCTCAAAAGCAGGCAAATAGCCAATACGGAAACCAGCAGTTTTTTCATGGTGTATTCCTCCGTTCAATAACTTTAAAATCATTATAACGAATGAAAAAAGAAAACGCAAGGGGTAATTGAAAAAAGCCATCAAACCGCGGTTTGATGGCTTTTTGATCATTTAAAGGTATCCTTGCAGCTGTTGAGCACCATGGTGCTGTACAGGAACAGCACGTCGCTTCCCTCAAAGTCGAGAAAGGCGTCCAGGTTGCGCGAAGACAAATAGCGAATATCCACCAAGGTCACGGATTTATACCCTTGCGCCAGCAACGGAGAAACACTGCTTCCGAACGAATCGCGGAAAACGATCAGGTTCTTGTCGGAGGAGGCGTTCGGATTTTCCACGGTGATGAGCGACAGCGGACCCGAGAGGTATGTTTCGTAGGGGTCCGGTCCTTGCAATTTCTCAAGATCGTAGATCGGCATCTCACGGGAGTTTTCGAGGTCGAGACGCTCCGAAGCGGTCATGCCGTCGATCGCTTCGTTCGTGAGATAGCAAAGGGTATCTGCGTCGTAGGGAAGCGCGTAGCGCCCGCTGTACACGCCGTAAAACGGCGTGTCCGATATATGGGTGACGTAGTCGTCGGGGATGGTGGTTCCCATCGCCTCCGCAAGCGTTTGCGCCACGTCGACGATGCACTCTTGTTTCCAGTGCGTGTCGGTGCGGTAGTAGTCCGAAAGCTCCAAAAGCGGCACGATATCGATATACTGCACATCGGTCTCGTGGCAGTAGTCGCGCCATTTTTGATAAAAGGCATCGTAATCGAGCGATAAATGGCCGCTCTCATCTGCCATGAACGCATTTTTGTCCGGGATGATCGAGAGGTATACGCGGTTGGTATCGTTCAGATAATTCGCCATGATGCGGTCGAAGGTGTTTTTGGCGTGCGTGAAGGAATCGACGCTCTCCGGGTATTCGGTTTCCGAGATGTGACCGAAGGCTTCGTACACACCGTTGTTATCGCTTTGCAGAAAGATTTTGCCGGCTACAAACGCCTTCCATGCACGAAACGTGTCGCGCATTGGAAATTGATCGGCGGCGTATTCTTCGAATTCCTCCATGAATTTTCCCGACAAAATGGCTTCGGAGGACCATTCGGGGAATTGCTTGAGTTCGCTTCGTTCGCTGATCGAGTACGCCTGCGGCGTGTGGAACCAGCACGCAAGTGTCAACGACAACACGATCGCGCCGATCACCACCGTCTGTACGATCGGTTGGATCTTTTTCATAAGATGTGTCCTCCTTTCATCAGAATCGGAAATACAAGAACGGGCTGAACGAGCTGTCCACCGCAAAGGCAACCACCGTCAAAAGCAATACGGCGAGCACGAGCGGCTCGGCAATGCCGACGGCGATCTCGCCGCCGCGCGTGCTCTTGATACGGGCGTACAGCTTTTTCGGGAGCGGCGTTGCACCGATCAGGGCGAGAGCGAACAGCACGGCAAAGCTCTTCAGATAATACAGTGCATCCGCGCTGTACAGAGGCAAATTGCCGGCTCCGAAGAGTGCAGGGATATCCGACCAGTAGCCGCTTTGCCCGTCGGCGTTGAAGATGACGAAGCTGATCAGCACAAAGAAAAGGACGTAGATGCGCGAAAACACACGGGATTGCCCCATGAACTTGAGCAGGAACAGCTTTTCGATCACCAGAAGCACCGCAAACATCAAACCCCAGAAGATGAAGTTCCACGCGGCACCGTGCCAGAAGCCGGTCAGCATCCAAACAACAAGGATGTTGAAGAACCAACGCGGTTTGTTGCAACGATTTCCTCCCAGCGGGATATACACGTAGTCGCGGAACCACGACCCCAGCGACATATGCCAGCGGCGCCAAAATTCGGTGACGCTTTTGGAGATGAAGGGGTAGTTGAAGTTTTCGAGAAATTCAAATCCGAGGATCTTCCCGAGACCGATCGCCATGTCGCTGTATCCCGAGAAGTCGAAATAGATCTGAAGTGAAAACGCGATCGCGTAGATCCAATAGAACAAAACCGACGGTTCATTGCTGTCACGAAACGCCACGATCAGCTTGCCGAAGGTGTCGGCGATCAGCACTTTTTTGGAAAGACCGACGATCAAACGACGAATGCCGTCGGAGGTCTTTTGAAACGTGTGGGTACGGCTCTTCAGTTGTACGGCGATGTCCGAATAGCGCACGATGGGACCCGCGATCAGTTGCGGGAACATGGTGACGTACGCCGCCAGATCGATGGGATTCCTCTGAGCCGGCACATCGCGACGGTACACATCGATGGTGTAGCTCAGGATCTGGAAGGTGTAGAAGCTGATGCCGATGGGGAGAAGCAACCGCAACAGCGGGATCGACAGCCCCGTCACGACATTGAAATTTTCAATGAAGAAGTCGGCGTATTTGAAATAGGCGAGAAAGCCGAGATCGATGATCGCGACCGCCCACATGACCACACGCCGAAGCGGTTGGCGATGATCGAATTTTTCGAGCAACAGACCGCTGGTGTAACCTGCGGTGATCGAAATGAGCATCAGGATCAGATAGCTCGGTCCGCCCCACGAATAGAACACCAGACTGGTCAAAAGCAGAACGCCGTTTTTGCAGATCTTCGGAACCAGAAAGTATAAGATCAGCACTGCGGGAAAGAAGTAAAACAAAAACGGAATGCCGGAAAAAACCACGGCTGTTCACCTCCGGATAGCATTTGAGGGGAGTGAAGCACTCCCCTCAAATGTTGTGTTTTATCGGTTGAAATTACACCGCAAGAGCTTCGTTTGTGAGGACTTCGGTCACGTCAAACGCTGCCGTCAGCTTGGTGTTGAAGGTGTCGATGAGGTCCGCCGCACCGAACGCCACGACCACGTACTCGTCGGTCAACGAAGCGATCAGCATCTTCTCGGGAAAACCGCACATCCATTGGTTGCCGTTGAGGTTCGCCTTCATGGCGTCCGCAAATGCCGCCTTGTCGGAGCCTTCTTTCAGCTGGAACGCACCGGCGGTGAAGGTGTTGGCGTTCATCGCGTGCAGCAGGGACGCGCTCGACTCGACCATCGCGGTCGCATCGCCGCCGCAGACGAGCGAGGAGATCATGAACTCTTCGTTGGTCACGGCACCGGGAGCGTTGTCGACCATCGTATCCCAGTCGCCGCCCATGGCGAAGAACTTGTTCTCTTCTTCATAGGACTCCCAGACGGTGGTCAGGATGTCCACGGGAGCCTCGACGCCTTCCAGCTTCGCGGGTTGCTCGCCGCCGCAAGCGGCAAAGCTCATCAGCATCATAACGGACAGGATCATAGCAAGAATCTTTTTCATAGTATTTACTCTCCTTTTTATTTAAATAAAATCTTGCACAAAGGTTATTGCACCGTGACAGCGCCGCTTGTCAAATCGGCGTGCAGGGTGTAGGTTTGACCGTTGACGGTCAGGGTGACCTCCGGGTCGGTGATCGACCAGAGGAGCGTCAGCTCGTTTTGAGCGACATAGGGAAACGTGAGTGCTTGTCCGTCCTCTTGCGACAATGCGGCGTCGGCGGATTCCAACGTCAGCTCACCGTCGGCGGTGAGGAGGAGTGTCGTGTGGGGAACGGCCGCGTCGGCAACGCGTGCGACGGCGACCAACGGTTGTGCCGTGATGGTAACGCGAGACGAGGACTTTGGGAACAGTCCGATTGCGGTCAGCATCAAGCAAGCGGCGATCGCCGCGGCAACGGGCCACAAGCGCGTCACGCTCCGTTTGCGGCGCGGAGCGGAGTCGATGGCTTCCAGGCGTTCCCTGAGCGCGGACGGCGCTTTGACCGCACGGTAATTTTCTACGGATGTCGGGTCGAACATAATGGTTTCAAAGGCCCTCCTTTTCGATGGCGGATCTCAGCGTATCCCGTGCACGGGACAACCGCATTTTGACAGCCGATACCGACAGCTTTAAAAGCCGCGCGGTCTCTTCCACTGAGAATCCTTCCAAGTAATGAAGCACCACAACGTCCTTCAAATTTTCGGAAAGACGGTCGAGCGTTTCGAGTACCGCCGGACGTGTGTTGTCAACAGGGGCGGCGGTCTCGCGGTGATCGTCGATCGAATCGTGCAGACGTAAGCGACGGCGGCGCAACAGATCGTGACAACGATTGATGGTAACCCTCACAAACCATGCACGTTCGTGCTCTTCGCTTTGGAACGAGTGCGGTGTGTCGGCGAATTTCAGAAATACGTCGTGCACCGCGTCCATAGCATCCTCGCTGTGGTGCAGATGGGAGAGAGCCAGACGATACAGCAGATCCGCATGGGCTTCATAAGCCGCTTGGACAGTGTCGTTCATCGGTTGCTCGATCTCCTCTCTGTATGGAATACGCATCAGCGTCCGAAAAGGTCACATGGGTTTGAAAAATATTTTTTTAACAAGCGCTTACAATTTCGAAACTACCCTTATAGTAGCACAGATACGGCGGTTTTACAAGATTATTTCAAAAAACCCAAGCAAGATCGGTATCAAAATTGTAAACAATTGTGCATCAATATCTTGGGTTTTACGGTTGACATCACCACATAATGTGGGTATAATGATTCTCAGAAACACAAAATCATGTGGTCGATCGTGACAGCGACCACAAGAGTGAATCGAAATAGTACACAAGAATGTGAAAAGAAAGGACGACCGATATGAAAATTATCAAACGAAGCGGTGCCGAAGAGACGTTTGACGGAAAGAAGATCATTGTCGCGATCACTAAGGCGAACGAAAGCGTGGTCCCCAGCTCCCGCATGAGCGACATTCAGATCCGTCGCATTGCCGAGGACGTGGAGATGGCGGCGATGAACATGAACCGTTCGCTCACCGTCGAAGAGATCCAAGACATGGTCGAGGATCAAATCATGAATCAGCGCGCGTTCGATGTGGCTCGCCGTTACATCACCTATCGTTATAACCGCGCCCTGATCCGTAAATCCAACACCACCGACGATCAGATCCTCAGCTTGATCGAGTGCAACAACGAAGAGGTCAAGCAGGAAAACTCCAACAAGAACCCGACCGTCAACAGCGTGCAGCGTGACTACATGGCGGGTGAGGTCAGCAAGGATATCACCAAGCGCATTTTGTTGCCTGCGGATATCGTGGCGGCGCACGAGCAAGGCGTTATCCATTTCCATGATGCGGACTATTTCGCACAGCATATGCACAACTGCGATCTGGTCAACCTGGAGGATATGTTGCAAAACGGTACCGTCATCAGCGGCACCATGATCGAAAAGCCGCACAGCTTCTCGACCGCCTGCAACATTGCCACACAGATCATCGCGCAGGTCGCCTCCTGCCAGTACGGCGGTCAGAGCATCAGCCTGACGCACCTGGCCCCGTTTGTGGATGTCAGCCGTCAAAAGCTGCGCAAGCAGGTGGAAGAGGAGCTTCGCCAGGTCGATGAAAACGTCAGCGAGGACAAGATCGCACAAATCACCGAAAAGCGCCTGATCGAAGAGGTGCGCAACGGTGTGCAGATGATCCAATATCAAGTCGTCACCTTGATGACCACCAACGGTCAAGCGCCGTTTGTCACGGTGTTTATGTACCTCGGTGAGGCCAAGAACGAGCAGGAAAAAGCCGATCTGGCGCTCATCATCGAAGAGACGCTTCGTCAGCGCTATCGCGGTGTCAAGAACGAAAAAGGCGTGTGGGTCACGCCGGCGTTCCCCAAACTCATCTACGTGCTGGAAGAGGACAACATCCACGAGGACAGCCGTTACTATTATCTGACCAAGCTCGCCGCGAAATGCACCGCCAAGCGTATGGTGCCTGACTATATTTCCGAAAAGATCATGTTGCAAAACAAGATCGATAAGAACGGCGACGGTCATTGCTACACCTGCATGGGTTGCCGCAGCTTCCTGACGCCGTATGTCGACGAAAACGGCAAAGCGAAGTACTACGGTCGCTTCAACCAAGGCGTTGTCACCGTCAACCTGGTGGACATCGGTCTTTCGGCGCAACAGGATATGGAGAAGTTCTGGGAGCTGTTTGATGAGCGCATGGAGCTGTGCCACCGCGCGTTGCAGTGCCGCCACGAGCGCCTGACGGGCACCTTGTCCGATGCGGCCCCCATCCTGTGGCAACACGGTGCCTTGCTCCGCCTGGAGCCGGGCGAGACCATTGATAAGTATCTCCACGGCGGTTATTCGACGCTGTCGCTCGGTTATGCGGGCTTGTGGGAATGCGTCTACGCTCTGAACGGCAAGAAGCTCACCGAGCCTGCGGGTGAGGCGCTCGGACTCGAGATCATGAAGAAACTCAACGAATACACCGCCAAGTGGAAGGCGGACGAGTGCATCGACTATTCGCTCTATGGCACGCCGCTGGAAAGCACCACCTATAAATTTGCCAAGTGCCTGCAAAAGCGCTTCGGCATCATCAAGGGTGTGACCGACCGCAACTACATCACCAACAGCTATCACGTCCATGTGACCGAAGAGATCGATGCGTTCGACAAGCTGGCACTTGAAGCCAAGTTCCAGGCGCTGTCGCCCGGTGGTGCCATCAGCTACGTCGAGGTGCCCAATATGCAAAATAACCTCGATGCCGTTATGTCCGTGATGCGGTTTATCTACGACAACATCATGTATGCCGAACTCAACACCAAGAGTGACTATTGCCAGGTGTGCGGCTACGACGGTGAGATCGAGATCCAAGAGGTCGACGGCAAGCTCATCTGGCGTTGCCCGAGCTGCGGTAACACCGATGAAAGCAAGCTGAACGTGGCGCGTCGTACCTGCGGCTACATCGGTACGCAGTTCTGGAATCAGGGTCGTACCCAAGAGATCAAAGAGCGCGTGCTCCATCTGTAAACTATGTATCGACAAGGGCGCACCCATGTTGTGCGCCCTTGCCGCTGTTCAAAAGGGACGAGATTTTCGATGAATTATGCAACCATCAAAAAGAACGACATCGCCAACGGTGTCGGTGTGCGCGTATCGCTGTTTGTGAGCGGCTGTCGCCATCATTGCAAAAACTGCTTCAACCGCGAAGCGTGGGATTTTGCCTACGGTGCACCGTACACGCAGGAGATCGAAGAGGAGATCCTGACAGCGCTTGATCATTCTTATGTGGCCGGTCTGTCGCTTCTCGGCGGTGAGCCGTTCGAACCCGAAAATCAGGAAACACTTCTCGGATTGCTTCGGGCGTTTAGGGCACGTTTTCCCGATAAGACGGTCTGGTGCTACACGGGCTTTTGCTTTGAAGACCTCCTTGGGGGGAAAGTAGGCGATCCTGCGGTGGCGCGTGCGATGCTTGAGCACATCGACGTGCTGGTGGACGGCAAATTTGTGGAGGAGCTCAAGGATCTGTCGTTGATGTTCCGCGGCTCGTCCAATCAAAACATCATTGACGTTCCGCGCTCGCTTGCGTGCGGTGAAACGGTGTTGCTGGCGGGTGTGTGGAAACGGTCGATGGGAAGCGGAAATATCGAGGAGGCATAAACCATGAAACAAACGGTTCGTATCAAGAAATTGAATGAAAACGCCATTCTGCCGACCTATGGATCGCCGTATGCGGCAGGAGCGGATCTGTACGCACTGGTTGAGGAGGCGATCACGGTTGCGCCGCACGAAACGGTGTTCGTGCATACGGGACTTTCCATGGAGATCCCCGAAGGCTTTGCCGGTCTCATCTACGCCCGAAGCGGCATCGCTTGCAAACGCGGTTTGGCACCGGCGAATAAAGTCGGCGTGGTCGACAGTGATTATCGCGGTGAGGTGATGGTGGCGCTCCATAACCATTCCGAGATCCCCCAAACGGTGGAAAACGGAGAACGCATCGCCCAATTGGTCATCACACCGTATCTCACCGCCGATTTTATCGAGGCGGAGACGCTTGACGATACCGAGCGCGGCGAGGGCGGCTTTGGCTCGACCGGTCGCAAATAAGGATATATTAAAGAAAAAAGACTGTCAGTTCAAAGGCTGACAGTCTTTTTGTATGTATAGGATTATTGATTCTTGTACGCGTCACACACGTCTTGGCACGGGCCGATCATGCGCAGTTTGCCTTTTTCAAGCCACGCACAATGCTTGCAAAGACGCTCGATCTGCTCGATGGAGTGGGAGACGATGATGACGGTGGTATCGTCGTTGATCATGGCGTTGATGCGATCCTCACACTTTTGCTGGAAGCGGAAGTCGCCAACCGCCAGGATCTCGTCAACGATGAGGATATCGGGCTTTGTGATGGTTGCGATGGCAAAGCCGATGCGCGCTACCATGCCCGAAGAATAGTTCTTCATCGGGGTGTCGAGGAAGTCCTGCATTTCCGAAAAGTCGACGATATCTTGGAATTTCTCGTCCATGAACTTCTTGGAGTAGCCGAGCACCGAACCGTTGAGGTAGATGTTCTCACGCGCGGTGAGATCGAGATCGAAACCCGCACCCAGTTCGATCAACGGCGCGATGGTACCGGCCGTTTCCACGGTGCCCTTGGTGGGGGTGAGGATGCCCGAGATAACTTTCAGCATCGTACTCTTGCCGCTGCCGTTGAGTCCCAAGATGCCGAAAACATCCCCTTTGGGAATGTCGATGCTCACGTCGTTGAGCGCGACGAAATCTTCGTACAGGAGCTTACGGGTGACAAACCGCAGAAAATATTCTTTGATGCTGTCGACCTTTTCCTTGCTCATGTTGAAGTGCATTTCGATGTTTTTGAGCTCTACTGCATTGTTCGGATTCATGGTTTGTCACCTCCTTTAAATGTGCAGGATGAATTTCTTTTGGGCTTTGGAGAAAATGAGGCAACCGAGCAACAGCGTAACAGCGGCGATGCCGAAGCAGATCAGGTTGTCAGCAAGCGTCGGCATCGTATAGTAGACGGCGGCCTGTTCGGCGGTTTCCTCCACCATCACGTTGCCGAGCATCATCACGTTGCGGAAGTAGGCGACGAAATAGTACAGCGGATTACACATCACGATGGTGCGCAACACGTCGTTGCTTTGGATGAGGCTCATCGGATAGATGATGGGAGTCAAATACATCCACACGGTCAACAGCACGCCGTACAGATGTTGGATGTCGCGGAAATACACCGTCAAAGCGCTGAGGATCAAACTGAAACCGACACAGAACACAAAGGTGTAAAAGATCGGCACGGGGGCCAGAAGCATCGCCCAGGTGGGGGTAACGCCGTCGATCAGCATGACGGCCACCACGGCGATCAGGCTGAACGCCATATTGATCAGCGCGAACAGACATTTTTCCAAGGGGAAAATGTATTTCGGTAAATACACTTTTTTGATGAGAGAGGCACCGCCGAGGACGGAGGTCATCGACATGCTGGTGGCTTCCGAGAAGAAATTCCAAATCGTCGCGCCGACGAGATAGTAAGCGGCAAAGTGCTCCACCTGCACCTTCAGCAGGATCCCGAACACCTGCGAGATGACCAGCATCGTCAGCAACGGGTTCAGCACGCTCCACAACACACCGAGAATGGAACGACGATATTTGATCTTGAAATCTCTGGACACCAGATTGAACAGCAACGGCGAGAACATTTTGGCATCCAGGATAAACTTTTTGAATCCTTTGACGTTTTGGTTCATCGGACAGCCCTTCTTTCTTCGGGAGTTTACTTTAAGCGAAAATCCGTGTGAGCGGGGGAAAGGTTCGGGTTGAAATAGGGATCGCCCTTCTCGAGCGTGTCGTGCCACAGCGTGCGAAAATGACGCGCCTCTTCGGCGGTCGGGCGCTCCTTTTTGTCAACGTGGTGATACAGCGCGGCAAAGGGCGTGAACACGTTAAGAAATCCCTCTCTTTGCAGTTGCAGGCAACGGTCGACACCGCCGAGTATCGTACCGAGAGTCGGGTCGAGTTCTTTGAATAACGCGGTTTTCGTCATCATACAAGCCGCCGAAACGGCGCTGACGTTTTGCGCGTAACACAGACGACCGGCGTAGCCTTGCTCTGCGGCATCCAGACCGTGATGCGCCGATGCACAAAGGCGATCTTTTCCGATGCCGATCAAAATGCCGGCGTGTGCGACGGTGCGGTCGGGGTAGAGGAGCTTCGCTCCGACAGCTCCGACGTCCGTGCGCACGGCGTACATCAACAGTTCCTCGACCCAATCGGGCGTGATCACTTCGGTTTGCGCGCTCAGCAACACAAGATAGTCGCCGCCTGCGTCGCACACGCCGTCGACTGTGCGGACACGATCGATCGCGGTCAGCCGTTCGCGCATCGTGTCGCTGAGTGTCGAAGACGGCGGTATCAGCAGTTCGTAACGGTCATAGGACGTTTTTTGAGTAACGGAAGCAACACAACGGAAAAGTGCCTCCTCGTTTGTGATGCTGTGCATTACGATCGACACGAGCGGCTTTTCCGGGAGGGAATACCGCACACGGTAGTGTGCCGAGGAGGCGGTGGCGCGTTCCACGGTGCAGGCTTGTCCGGTGGTGCGTTCGATGCTGTCACGCACCGCGCGCATACCCGCGTCCAGAACGTACGGCTTGGAGTTTAAGTCCGAGGCTACCGACGCGCCGTGAGATCGCCAAAAGTACAAGACCTTGGGAACGTGATGAATATGCTTCGCTTTCTCACTCAAGCGCAGGATCATGTCGTGATCCTGGCTGCCGTCGAAGTCGCTTCGGAAGCCGCCGACTTCGTCGAGAAGCGTTCGTGAAAACGAGGTAAAATGACAAATGTAATTGTTGGCACGCAGATTGTCCGGTGCAAAATCCGGTTTATGGTGGTACGCAAGCACGGTGAGCGGACCGTGCTTTGTAAAGGTCGCTTCGTCGGTGTACACCAGATCGGCGTTGTGCCGACAAATCGCCGTCATTGTTTCAAACAACGCCGACGGATGCAACAAATCGTCGTGGTCGAACAGGCAGATAAAATCGCCCGTCGCCATGGCGATACAAGCGTTGGTGTTTTCGGAGATGCCGCCGTTCTCGCTCAACTTTTGATAGACGATGCGCGCATCCGATCGCGCCAGCTCCCGGCAGCGTGCTCCGACATCGCTGTGTGTGTCGTCGCTGCCGTCTGCGAGGCAAAGCTCCCAGTGCGGATACGTCTGTGCCTGTACCGACGCGATCATATCCTCGAGAAACGAAAGCGGTGTATTGAAGAGCGGCACGAGGATGCTGAAGGTGACGGCTTTTGGAAAAACGGTCGTCCGTTGCCGAGCGACCTCGGCAGACGAAAGGTGGCAGGCGCGCTCAATGCCGCCGAACATCACCTTACGACCGACGGATTTCAGAAAATTCCAAGGAGCGACCCGACAGGCGGATCGTACCGCTTTGTTCCATTTGGAGGGAGACGGGGGTGTGAGGGTGTCTCGTGTGTCGTTCACGGTGCCGTGTTCGGTTTCGGACATACGGTCGATCACCCTTTCCAAAAGACGGTTGTCTGCGATAATCGTCTTATTATTCTACAATTATACAGTTTACCATATTTTGCGGTGTTCGTCAATGAAAAATAAACGAGGGAACACGGTACCGTGTTCCCTCGTGACGGTAATAATCAGCCCCACATAGCCGTATGCTGCCGGAATAACCTGCTATTAGTAAAGCAGGTGGGTGCTCGCCCAACGGTTTCACGCTCCCTTCGTCCCGAAAAAACGGGGAGGTCTGCAATCCGTCGTCGGAGTCAAGCTCCCGAAATTATACTGTAATAGGGTTATAAGACAGCGGTCCGCGCACTACGCAGGGGAAAAGACGTCTCAGCCGTCCAGATGATCGATCTCGTAATACTCCGACAGGCGTTCTTCAAACACCGCGGCCACATCCTCAAATTCGTCGTCATCTTCGATCGTGACCAGCACTTCGCCGTCATCCTCTTCTTCGACGCGCATGATCACCAATTCACCCGAAGCGTCGACCATTTCCTCAGGGGTGTCGAAAATCGGCATCAGCGCCACGTAACGTGCCGTGTCGGTCTCGATGCCGTCCAGGATCTCAAATTCCTGCTCGTGACCGTCTTCGTCCATCAAGGTGACGGTGTCGTTGTCCAACGGTTCAAACAATTCTTCGCTCATAGTGTATGCACTCCGTTTCCGTATATTCCTTTTTGTGTGAAAAAGGGAAGATTTCATAAGAAAAAGGGCGTTTTTCAGTCGCCCGCTTCTTTTATTGTATCGCGTTTTTCGGGGTTCGTCAATAGAAAATCGTCAAAAAGTGCAATTATTTAAAATATCTATAAATTTTAAACTTTTTTAAAAAAATGTGTTGACATTCACGAAAAGGTGTGCTATAGTAAAGATGACGAAAGGGAGAGGCCACAAAGAGATCCGAAAAACGGATCGGCACAGAGCCCGAAGACCTTTCGATTCTCTCGAAAGAGGTGAGTCCCGTGGCGTAGGTTAGCCAAGGACAGTCAACCCGGTAGCCACAGTGAAGGAGCTGTTGACTATGAAAAAGAGAATGTGGTTCTACGCTAAAGAAAATTAGAGAAAGGATGAGTCCCGTGTACTAGTCAGTCGCTCAGGATGAGAGGATCTCAGTAAAGACCATTTTCGGTAACCCCACTCGACAATGAGATTTGCGAAGGATCGCAACCGTGTCAATCCTATCATGGAAAACGAGGCCACCGCAAGACGGCCGGAGACATCCCATCATATAGATCCAACTGAATAGTAAGTGTCAAACCCGGTAACGAAAAGGGATCGTTACAAAACCGAAATTCCAACGAAAAGGATTGTTTCCGATGAACGGTTAAACGTGTCAATCGCCCAAATTAACGAAAGGAAATGACTCCGATGGACAGATGACGTTCACAGCTTGACAAATACGTATGAAAGAAGAGGATCGCTTTCACGTAATTACATGATGTCAGACAAACTGCCAACCTTGCTGATTTGAAAAATGCATCTTCTACCATGTCAAGTAAAGCGAATATCATTCAAAAGGAAGGATTCCGATGTACTAGGGTAGATTAAAAAAGGGAATACCGATCGGAAGGAGAACTTGATTCCGCATCAAAAAATCTGTAGAAAGAGAGGTACGGTCCGGTGGAGCCGAACAAGCATTAAAAGCGGTCAATGAGAGAGTAACGCTCGTTGACCGCTTAAATATTTTTATAGAGAATGTGTGGTGGCTTTACCGTTCGGTAAGGCTTTCTTTTATTATATGTGCGCGCACGGCCGACGCGGTGTAGAACGAACCGCCGACCACGATCGCGCCGCCCTCGGCAAGCTCTTGTGCGAGGCGAAACGCGTCCACGGGATGCGCGCTTTCAACGACGTGATCGTGATGCGCTTTGGCAAGGAGCGCAAGCTCCTGCGACGGCATGGCACGCGGTGTGCCGGCGGGCGTGGTGCAGACAATGCGGCGGCAAAGCGGAGCGAGCAACGCAAGACAGGTATCGACCTCTTTGTCGGCCAACATCCCGATCACCAAGGTGATGTCGGATACGGACATCTCCCGCAAGAATGAGGCGAGCGCACGGATGCCGTGCGGGTTGTGTGCACCATCCACGAGGAGAAACGGATCGGTACACAGGATCTCCTGGCGACACGGAAGCGTGACTGCACCGAGGGCTTCGATCGCGCGTTCGCGGTCAATGGAGATCCCCTTTTCCTGCAAACGGTCGATCACTGTCAGGGCGGTCAGAGCGTTATCGAGTTGATGTGATCCGCACATCGAAAGGGTCAGCGTCGTGTCGTTACAGCGCGCAAGGATGCCGTGGTGGTCGACGCGGAGAACTTGGACGGCGCTTGCGGACGGTTGAAACACCGGCACACCGTTTGCCGCGGCTCGTTCATACAAACTTCCGAGCGCTTCTTCGTTCATGGATGCGGCGCAAACCACGTCGCACGGTGCTTTGATGATGCCGCCCTTTTGAAAAGCAATGGCTGCGACGGTGTTTCCGAGAATGGCTGTGTGATCCAAGGCTATGGGGGTGAACACGGCACAAAGAGGCGGCGGTAGGATGTTCGTTGTGTCGGTGGCACCTCCCAGACAGCATTCTACAACCGCGAGTTCAACGCGGTGTTCGCGAAATGCACAAAAGGCCACCGTTGTCAAAAATTCATATTCCGAAAGGCCGTTCGGCACCGCATCGCGCACCATGGAGGCGCACCGCGCAAACGCCTCTTCGCTGAGGATCTGTCCGTCAATGCGGATCGCCTCACGCGGCGACGCCAGAAACGGGGAGGTGAACGATCCGGTTTTGTGTTTGCTCGCGCGGCACATCGCCTCGATCATGCAGGCGGTCGAACCCTTTCCGTTGGTGCCGGCAATGTGCACGGCACGAAACGACGTTTCGGGATGACCGAGAAGCTCGGCAGCATGTTGCATACGTTCGAGACCCATCTGCATCCCCGCCGATTTGAGTGACTCCATATAGGAGACGGCTTGCGTATAATCCATGGTTCAACCTCCCTTCGCAATAGCACCATCATACCGAAAAAAGCAAAGATGGTCAAGGGATTTTGTTGCAAAACACTCGGAAAGCTGTTATACTATGTCTATCGATGAAAAAAGAGGTGTCGTTCGAATGGATTCTTTCAGCGAACAAATCGTGAAACAAGCACTGGATACCAAACGGATCCTGATCATTGTCGGCGTGGTCACGCTGGCGATCGCGGCGTGTGTTGCGTCGGCGATCTTTGCACCGTGGATGTTGGTGCCGTTGATCGGTCTGGCCGGTTTCGGTGTGTACTGGGTGGTGTCGTCGCAGAGCTGGGAAGTGGAATATGCGGTGACCAACGGGGATATTGACATTGATCGCATCATTGCCCGTCGCGACCGCAAGACGATCGTGCGTGTGCGCGGTGCGAAGATCTTGAGCTTGCTTCCGGTCTCCAATGAGATCTTGAGCAAATCGTATGCGCGTGTGGTGATGGCCGCGCGCACATCTGCGTCGGCAACGTGGGCGTTCACCTACAAGAGCAAACAAGGATTGACGCTGGTGCTGTTCGAGCCGAGTGATGACGTGCTCAAAGCGCTGCGTGACGGGTTGTCTCGCCTGGTACAGATCGAGACCGATCGTGCGTTGCGCGATCGTTGAAGCGTAACCGGATTTTCAAAAGGAGGCGCGCTATGAGTCGCGTAATTTCGGTCGGAGATATGCGTCGCTTGGAACAAGCGGCGGTAAACGGCGGCGATTCCTATGCCGCCTTGATGAAGCGTGCCGGCGAGGCAACGTTTGAAGCGTTTTCGGAGCGTTTCGGAGCGTCGGCGGTGCATGTGGCGGTGCTGTGCGGAAGCGGCAACAACGGCGGTGACGGCTTTGTTACGGCATCTCTTTTGGCTACGCGTCGCGCGGTGCGTGTGTCGGTGTTGCTGATGGACGGCGAGCCGACGGCTCAGCCTGCAGCTTCTGTGTTTTCGGAACTGCCGCAGGAAGTGCGCAAGTTGTATCTGCCGACCGAGGAGATCGCTTCCTTTTTGGATGAGGAGCTGTCCAACGTATCCCATGTGGTGGATGCGGTGTACGGCATCGGATTTCACGGCACGTTGTCGGCGGCACATCGGGAGACGTTTTCCTGGTTCTCCAAGCGACGCTGTCCCGTGTTGGCGGTGGATGTCCCCAGCGGAATGAACGCCGACAGCGGTATGTGTGATCCTTACATGTTGCGCCCCGACGTGACCGTCACCTTTACTGCGAATAAGCCGTGTGCGGTGCTGGAAAGTGCTCGTACGCTGTTGGGTGAAACGATCGTGGCGTCGGTCGGTATTGACGAATTGCTTTGTGCGTCGTACGAGACGGAATTGATCCCGATCGATGAAGAATTGGTGCGCGCGACAATGCCGCGTCGTGTTGACGACAGTCACAAGGGTACCTACGGCAGTTTGCTTTCGGTTTGCGGAAGTTACGGTATGGCGGGAGCGGCGTTGCTTGCGGGTAAGGCGGCTCTTCGTTCGGGTGTCGGTCTGCTTCATATGGCGTTGCCGTCGGCTATTTATTCTCTTGCCGCGGGGGCGCTGTGGGAAGCGGTGTACCATCCGCTTCCCAACGGAAAGCTCGGCTCGTTGGATGAGCGCTCTCTCGAATCGCTCGGTATGCTCGCGGCAGGGAAGACGGCGGTGTTGGTCGGATGCGGCTTGTCCACACACGAGGATACCCGCGCGATGTTGCACGCATGGCTCCCGACGTTGTCGGTGCCGGCGGTTTTGGATGCCGATGGTCTAAATTTGATGAAGGGGCATATACTGCTGTTGAAAGCAAGTGAAGCTCCCCTGATCCTGACACCGCATCCTGCCGAAGCGGCCAGACTGCTGGATCAAACGACCGCTGACGTGGAGCGCGATCGCATGGCGGCGGTGAAATCGCTGTCTGAGCAGACGGGTGCCGTTGTGGTGCTGAAGGGGCATCGCACGTTGGTTGCGTCGCCGGGAGGGGCCGTTTACGTGAACGAAACGGGATGCTCGGGATTGGCGACCGGCGGCAGCGGCGACGTGCTCAGCGGTATGATCGCATCGTTCGCCGCACAAGGTGTCGAACCGTTGCATGCGGCGCTGTGCGGTGTGTATCTGCACGGAGCGGCCGCGGAGATGACCGCCGCGCGCTTGAGTGAAACGGGAATGATGCCGACGGATCTTTTGGAGGATCTGGCTTGCTTGCTTTCGCAGTTTGAAATGCGGGAGTGAGTACAGTTGATTCGTGTGATGAGCGTGCTGGTGTCGTTGGTGCTTTTGATGAGCGGGTGTGCAGCGTCGGTGAAAGAGCCGGTAGTCAGCGGATTTCGGTGTCGCGCCGATATGACATACGGAGATTCGGTTTATGTCGGGACGCTGGACCGCACGACGGAGCAGGAGGCGACGCTGACCTTATCTGAGCCGCCCGGTCTGAATGGGGTGGTCATGCGGTTGTGCAACGGACAGGTGACGGTCGGCTATGCCGGTATGCAGATGACGGTAAGTGAGAACGAAATGCCCGTCGGTGCGCTCATCGGTGTGCTGTGTGATGTACTGGATGCTTGTGTGAACGGAACGGTGGAGGGCAACGCGGTCGAGGGAACGTGTGCTTGTGGTCCGTATTGCTTGACTCTCGATCACGCGTCGGGACTTCCCGTGTCGCTCGTCGTGCCGTCGCTCGCTCTGCAGGTGGATTTTTCGTGTTGGGAACTCCCGCAGGGCGCGGCGTGATCCCTCGATATCTTTTACACGGAGTCCTTATATTGGGATGAAATCTCCATATAAGGGCTTCGGTTTGCTTCTGAAATTAGTACGCGTACTATTACTATACAAGATACAGTAAAACTGTACGCAATAATTAGTGAATATTACGAAAACCTTTCACAAATTCTTTTAATTTTTTTATAAGTCTTATAATTATTTTAAAAAAACGATTGACATATGTCGTAGATTCTCGTATAATGAACTTTACAGTAAGGGATATTCTGCGATCGTGTCTTCAAGAGGTGTTTTCGTGGCGGAACAAAACTCGTCATTATCGGACGAGCAATTGGTGATGGCGTTTCAGCGCGACGGTGATCGACTGTTTGCGCAACTGATCGAGCGGACGTTGCCGATGGTACGGTTTGAAGTGTCCCGCATTCGATGCAACCGTGCGGATGCGGATGACTTGGTACAGGAAGCGTTGCTCGGACTATTGTCCGCCGCCAAGACGTATCGTCCTTCCGGCGGTGCTTCGTTCGTGTCGTATGCGCGCGTGTGCGTGCGTCGCCGCCTCCTCAATGCGGTGAATGCGCTGTCCTCGCCCGAGCTTCCTCACGAGGATGAGCATTTGTTCCGCGAACTCGAAAAATCCGCCGACCCGAAGCAAAACGATCCGGGTGAGTGGTTTCTCGACCGTGAGGAAGAGCGCTTGTTTTTGGAACGCCTCCGCAAACAGCTTTCCGAGCTGGAATATGCGGTGCTGACCTTGCATCTTTCCTCATATTCTTATCAAGAGACCGCCCGGATCCTGGATGTGTCCTCCAAAGCGGTGGACAATGCGCTGCGGCGCGTACGCAAAAAACTTGCGGATTGGCTTTGAACCATGTGGTGGTAACGCTTCGGCGTTTCACATATATTTTCATGCCCCGGCCGTTTCACTCACCCGTAAACCCTTCCCGAAATTTGGCGAGAGGCAAATCTTTTAAAGTGAGGTACAACAATATGTACGAAGACAAGACTTTGGTGTGCAAAGAGTGTGGAGCGGAATTCGTTTTCACGGCCGGTGAACAAGAGTTCTATGCGGAAAAAGGTTTCGTCAATGAGCCCCAGCGTTGCAAGGCTTGCCGCGATGCGCGCAAGAACGCGACCAGAGGTGAGCGCAAGATGTACACCACTGTGTGTGCGGAGTGCGGCGGCGAAGCGGTCGTTCCGTTTGAGCCCCGTGAGGGTCGTGCGGTGTTCTGCAGCGCCTGCCACGCCAAAAGAACCGAGGGCTGATTTTTAAAATCATCTTCAAAAAGGTCTCGCTTGAAAGCGAGACCTTTTTGCGTTATAATGGATGCAACAAAAGACGGCAAGGAGGGGAGCAAATGAAAATTCTGTCGGCTCTGCGCGGCAAACAACACACCTATACGATCGCAACGGACGACGGGCGGGAGACTCCTGTCGACAAAACCGTTTGGAAGCACAGCGGACTTTCGGTCGGCACCGAGATAACCGACGAGAAATGGCAGGCGTTGTTGGAGTTGTCGGCAACGCATCGCGCCCGCGAAAAAGCGCTCTACTATCTGTCCTTGAGAGATTACGGGCAAAACGAGCTGACCAAGAAGCTGTGTACCGCCGGCGTGGAGCGGGAGCTGGCACGACAAACAACGGCGCGCCTTGCCGAAAGCGGTCTGATCGACGATACACGCTATGCGGCGATGCTCGCAAGAGATATGTCGGTGCGAAAATTGTATCCGAAACGCCGTGTGGCGATGGCGCTCGCCGAAAAAGGGTTCGGTTCCGACATAGTGGCGACAATTATTTCCGAACTTCCCGAAGAAGAAGAGCAACAAGCACTTGAATTGTTGCGAAAAAAAAGGTATAATACATCGGGTGAACCCAAATTGCGTGAAAAAGCGCTCGGAATGCTGGCGCGCTATGGGTTTTCTTATGCGGTTGCGCGACGTGCCGTGGCACTTCGTGAAGCCGAATGGAATGACGAGGAATAACCGCCTTTGTGCGGAACGTTGAGGAGAACTTCGATATGGCAATCACCGTTGGCATGGTATCGCTCGGATGCCCGAAAAATCAAATGGATGCCGAGCTGATGCTCGCAACTTTGGAGCATGACGGCTTGGAATTGGTGGCGGATGCGGCGCTCGCTGATGTGGTCATCGTCAACACCTGCGGCTTCATCGGCGATGCCAAGCAGGAAGCGATCGATACCATTCTGGAACTGGCACAACTTAAAAAAGAAGGTCAGATCAAAAAGCTGGTCGTGACCGGTTGTCTGGCACAGCGGTATCAGGATGAACTGGCGACCGAACTTCCCGAATGCGATGCGGTGCTCGGACTCGGTGCCAATGCGGATATCGCCGCGGTGGTTCGTCGTGTGATGGAGGGTGAGACGGTGCGTTCGTATCCGTCTCGCCGTGCGTGGAAGCTCGACGGTGACCGCGTTCAAACGACTCCGCATTTCTTTGCCTATATGCGCGTCGGTGACGGGTGCAACAATTGTTGCACCTATTGTGCCATTCCGTTGATCCGCGGCGGACTGCGCAGTCGGGAGATGACCTCTCTTGTGGAGGAGGCGACCGCTCTCGCGCAAAACGGCGTGAAGGAACTGGTGCTGGTCGCACAGGATACCACACTGTACGGTCAGGATCTCTACGGCGAGAGCCGTCTTGTCGAGTTGCTCGAGGCACTCTGCGACGTACAGGGGATCGAGTGGATCCGTTTGTTGTATTGTTATCCCGAACACGTGACGGATGCGTTGCTTGAGGTGATGGCTCGCCAACCGAAGATCGTGAAATATATGGACCTCCCGCTGCAGCACGCGAGCGGTCATGTGCTGGAATCGATGCATCGCCCCGGCGATCGCGAAACGCTCACGGCTCTTATACGCCGCATTCGCGAAGCTGTCCCCGGTATCACGCTTCGTACCACCGTGATGACCGGCTTCCCCGGCGAGACCGAGGAGGATTTTGAAGAGCTGTGCGAGTTTTTGAACGATGTGCGTTTTGAGCGTCTCGGTTGCTTCTCGTATTCGGCGGAAGAAGGTACCAAAGCGGCGCAAATGCCCGATCAAATCCCGCAGGAGATCAAAGATCAACGTCGTGAGATCGTCATGCAACAGCAAGAACGCATCTCGCAAGAATGGCTCGAAGCGCAGATCGGTAAAACCGTCGACGTGCTGGTGGAGAGCTTCGATCGTTATGCGGAATGTTGGTTCGGACGCACCGCGTCCGATGCACCGGATATCGACGGCAAGGTCTTTTTCACCGCCGAAAAGGATGTGGCACCGGGCGATATTGTGTCGGTCGAGATCATAGACTATATGGACTGGGATCTGGTGGGAGTGTGCGAAGAATGAATTTGCCCAATCGTTTGACTTTGTTACGCATTGTACTGGTGCCGTTGTATATGGTGCTGGTGTGCGTTGAGTTTCCGTTTCATCACACGGCGGCGCTGGCGGTTTTCGTCATCGCATCGCTTACCGATTTGCTCGACGGCAAGATCGCGCGTTCGCGCGGACTGGTGACCAACCTCGGAAAATTTCTCGATCCCATCGCGGATAAGTTGCTCACCACCGCTTCGTTTTTGTTGTTCCTTGTGTGGGATTGCATCGACGTTTGGGCGGTCATGCTGATTTTGGCTCGTGAATTCATGGTCACATCGGTGCGCTTGATGGCGGCGGGAGACGGTACGGTCGTGGCTGCGAGCTTTGCAGGCAAGCTGAAGACCGTGATGCAGTATATCGCGATCATCGCCATGACGCTGGCGATGCAATGGCGCGAGCTGTGCGTGTCTTTTTGGGCGTGGATGCCCGCGGCGGCTTATGACGTGCCGCTGGTGATTTGTCGCGTACTGATCTGGATCGCGGTGGTATTTACCGTGTGGTCGGGATTTCAGTATTTTTGGCAATTTCGCCGTTATTTCAGCGAGGATCGCTGAAACGAGCAAAGGAGTTCGTCTATGTTTAAACAATTAAAAGAGGATGTCCAAACGATACGCAGTCGCGATCCTGCGGCACGATCGTTTTTGGAAATATGGCTGCTGTATAACGGCCTGAAAGCCGTGCGTTCACATCGTCGGGCACAGTGGTGTTCCAAGCACGGTTTCAAATTTTTGGCGCGTTGGATCTCTCAGCGTTGTGTGCGCCGCACCAACATCGAGATCCACCCCGATGCCACCATCGGTAAGCGCCTGTTCATCGACCACGGCACCGGCGTCGTGATCGGTGAGACGACCGAGATCGGAGATGACTGCACCATCTATCAGGGCGTGACGCTCGGCGGTACCGGCAAAGACAAGGGAAAGCGTCACCCGACACTCGGCAATCACGTGATGGTCGGTTCGGGTGCTAAGGTGCTCGGGCCCATTCGCATCGGCAACAATGTGCGTATCGCGGCGGGTGCCGTGGTGCTAAGCGACATTCCCGACAACAGCACGGCGGTCGGCGTTCCGGCGCGTGTGGTACGCGTGAACGGGGAAAAGGTTCCGCAAGAACTCGATCAGATCCACATTCCCGACCCTGTGTCCCAAGAGCTGTGCAAGATGCGCCACGAACTGCAGTTGATGAAAAACCAATTGGATGCGTTGAAAGCGTCCGCAGAAAGGCAGGATGATCTATGAAAATTTTCAATACCATGACGCGCGAAAAACAAGAGCTGAAGACCATCGAAGAGGGCAAGATCCGCATCTATGCGTGCGGTCCGACGGTCTATAACTACATCCACATCGGCAATGCCCGTCCGCTGTGTGTATTTGACGTGTTGCGCCGTTATCTCGAATGGCGCGGTATGGACGTGCGCTTTGTGCAGAACTTCACCGACATCGACGACAAGATCATCCGTCGCGCCAACGAAGAAGGCACGACCTACGATGTGATCGCCGAGCGCTATATTGAGGAGTTCTGGGTGGATGCCAAGGGACTCGGTGTGCGTGAAGCGACCGTGCATCCGAAAGCAACCGAAAACATGGATGAGATCATCTCCATCATTTCTGAGCTTGAAGCGAAGGGTTATGCTTACAAAGCCGCCAACGGCGACGTGTATTTCCGCACGCGTCACTTTGATGAATACGGCAAGCTCAGCCATCAACCCATTGACGATCTGGAGAGCGGCGCTCGCATCTCCATTGGCGAAGACAAGGAAGATCCGCTCGATTTCGCGCTTTGGAAAGCCGCCAAGGAGGGTGAGCCTTATTGGGAATCTCCCTGGAGCAACGGTCGTCCCGGTTGGCACATCGAGTGCTCGGCGATGGCACGTCGTTACCTCGGCGACACGATCGATATGCACTGCGGCGGTCAGGATCTGGTGTTCCCGCACCACGAGAATGAGATCGCGCAGAGCGAATGCTGCAACAATGTGCCGTTTGCCAACTTCTGGATGCACAACGGCTATATCAATGTGGACAATAAAAAGATGTCCAAGTCGCTCGGCAACTTCTTCACGGTACGCGATGTGGCGGCGCAATACGGTTACGAAGCGATTCGCTTCTTCCTGATCTCCTCGTCCTATCGCAGCCCCATCAACTACAATTCCGAGATCATCGAGCAGGGTATCGCCGCACTCGATCGTTTGTACAACTGCGAGAGCGCTTTGGAATTTGCCAAGAAAAACGGCGGTGACGGTTCTGCTGACGAGGCGCTCAAGGCGTCGCTTGCCAACCGTCGTGAGCAGTTCATTGCCGCGATGGATGATGACATGAACACCGCCGATGCGATCTCGGCGCTGTTTGAACTCGTCAAGGACATCAACTTGGCGCTTCGTGACAACGGGTTGTCCACGGAGATGTGTCAAGAAGCTCTCGATGGCTTCCATGAGTTGACCGGTGTGCTCGGTCTGCTGTATGAGCGTAAGCAGGAAGTGGGTGACGACGATGCACAGATCGAAGCGTTGATCGAAGCGCGTACCCAAGCGCGCAAGGAGAAGAATTGGGCGGAATCTGACCGCATTCGCGATGAACTTAAAGCGATGGGTATCGTGCTTGAGGACACCGCACAAGGCGTTCGTTGGCACCGTGCATAAAAGAGAATATAAAAAGGCACCGTACGAAATTCCGTACGGTGCCTTTTTGTATGCTTTTTTAAATAAGTGTTATGCGCCGACGTATGCACACAGGAGACCGCGCACATCCGCCGAGTTGATCGTACCGTCGTATACAAAGTCGCAAGAGGCGAGACGATCGGCGTTGATGGCGATGTCGTCGTAGAGGAACGCACGCATCAGTAAGCGCAGATCGCGGGAGTCCACCGCACCGTCCATCGTGACGTCGCCGTCGAGGAAATTGAGTTCTTCGTCATGAACGAAGAACAAGCCGTTCTCTTCGCAGTAGGCATCGATCGCGGAACCGCTTGCACCATAGACCGAGACGTTACCGCCGGCGTTGAGCAAGATCGCTTCGCCGTAGTTCTTGACCGAGTTCGGAACGCGCATTTTCAGCAGATTTGTACAACCCATGAACGCCAGATCACCGATGGTACGCATGCCGATCGGGAGATAGATCTCCTTCAGTCGCGATTGACGGTAGAACGCGTAGGGGGAGATGGAAGCGGTGCCGGCCTTCACTTCAATGGTCGTGTTCGCGGGCATAATACCTTTGTAGGTGTAGAGCACACGACCGACGTAGACAGGACCGTCTTCAAAGTTTGAAAGGTACGCGGTGCCGGTGAACGCTTGATCCCCGACATAGAGCAGATACGGTGTGGTTTCCACCGTGGTCAGGCTGCTGCAGTTGTAAAACGCCATGCTGCCGATCGCATCGATCGAGGTCGGCAGGGACACCGATGTCAGTGTAATGTTACTTTCAAACGCGGCTTCACCGATGGCGGTGACGCGCAAGCCGCCCAAAGTCGAAGGGACGGTGACCGCGGCATCACTTCCCGTGTAGGCGGTGACGGTAACGGATTGACCGTCACCGTTGACGGCGTATGAGAAATCGCCCTCTTGCAGGGCTTCGGCGGTGACCGCAAACGGCACGATGCCGAGCACCAAAATCAAGGACATCATCAGAGAGATACACTTAGTAAAACGACGCATGAGACATGACCTCCTCAGCATTTCTATTTATACTATACACAAAAGACCGTCATTCGTCAAGTCAACGACGATCAAAAGGTGTGTATTCGCGACGATCGCACACGTTTTTATAGGCGGGGCGGATGATTTTGCCGGCGTTGATGAGTTCCTCGATGCGGTGCGCACTCCAACCGGAGATGCGGGCAATGGCAAAGAGCGGAGTGTACAGTTCGGGTGGCAGATCCAGCATGCGGTATACAAATCCGCTGTAAAAATCGATGTTGGCGCTGACACCTTTGTACATACGGCGTTCCTCCGCGATGATCTGCGGAGCCAGGCGTTCCACAGTGGAATACAGACGGTATTCCTTGTCCATGCCTTTTTCGTCGGACAGCTTTTTCACAAAGCGCCCGAAGATCCGCGCACGCGGATCGGACAGCGAGTAGACCGCGTGTCCCATACCGTAGATGAGACCGGCTTTGTCAAAGGCTTCTTTATGTAAGAGCGCGCGCAGATACGCGACGATCTCCTCTTCGTCGTCCCAGTTTTTGACGACCTCTTTCATGTCGTCGAACATCTGCACGACCTTGATGTTGGCACCGCCGTGCTTGGGACCTTTGAGAGAGCCGAGAGATGCGGCGACAGTGGAATAGGTGTCGGTGCCCGACGAGGATACCACGTGGGTGGTGAAGGTCGAGTTGTTGCCGCCGCCGTGTTCAGCATGAAGCACCAGTGCAATATCCAGGATCTGTGCTTCGAGTGGCGTGTATTGACTGTCGGGGCGAAGCAGATGCAAGATGTTTTCCGCTGTAGAGAGGTGCGGCTGAGGATGATGGATGACAAGGCTTTGCCCGAGTTGATAGTGGTTGTATGCGTGATACGCATACACCGACAAGAGCGGGAAGGTGGCGATCAACTGCAAGCATTGGCGCATCACATTGTCGATGCTGATATCGTTGGCGTTGTCATCATAGGCGTACAGCGTCAGCACACTGCGCGCCAACGTGTTCATCATATCGCGGCTGGGCGCTTTGAGAATGATGTCACGCACGAAGTTGGTGGGAAGCGTGCGGTAGTCTGCAAGCGTTTGGCAAAAACTCTGCAATTCGTCTTTGTTCGGGAGTTTGCCGCACAGAAGCAAATAGGTGATCTCTTCAAAACCGGGATGCGGATCGTTCACGAATCCATCCACGATCTCCTCTACGTCGATGCCGCGGTAGAACAGCTTGCCGTCGCAGGCGATGAGTTCACCGTCCACTTCTTTGTTGGATTGGATTTCCGAGATCTCCGTCAATCCGGTCAACACGCCGCGTCCTTGTAAATCGCGCAAACCGCGGTTGACTTGATATTTGGCGTATAAGCTCGGGTCAATACGGCTGTTGAGAATGCACTTCTCGGCCAACTCGTGGATCGCCGGAGTGATTTCAGAGTGTTTGTTTTGTGTCATAGAACGTGAATTTCCTTTCTGTAAACGTATCATTATTGATTATAATATATTATTATATCATATTATGATTCGATTTCCCAGTAAATTTTAAAGAATTTTTTGATTTTTTTACATTGCAGAAACAATTGTGGGTATGCTATACTGATGACATCTCCCAACAGGAAGGATGAACGGTCATGTCGACTCCCCACAACGCCGCCTCGTGCGGTGATGTTGCGAATGTGGTGCTGATGCCCGGCGATCCGCTCCGTGCCAAATGGATCGCCGAAACGTTTTTGCAGGATGCGGTATGTTTCAATACGGTGCGAGGTATGTTCGGTTACACGGGAATGTACGAAGGAAAGCGTGTGTCGGTGATGGGGCACGGTATGGGCATACCATCCATCGGCATCTACTCCTATGAGCTGTTCCGTATGTACGATGTGGATGTGATTCTGCGTGTCGGCTCGGCAGGCGGTTACGCCGATTCGGTGGATGTTCACGACGTCGTGCTGGCGCAGGGCGCTTGCACCGATTCCAACTACGCTTCGCAGTATGGGTTGCCCGGTACGTTCGCACCGCTTGCCGATTTTCGGTTGCTTTCGGAAGCGGATCGCCTCGCTCGCGAGAGGGGACTTTCGTGCAAGGTGGGAAACGTGCTGTCGAGCGATATGTTCTACAACGCCGACGAAACCGCGAAGGACAAATGGAAATCGATGGGCGTGCTGGCGGTGGAGATGGAGGCGGCCGCGCTGTATTGCAACGCCGCCGCGGCCGGCAAGAAAGCCCTGACCCTGTTGACGGTGTCGGATCATTTGTACACCGGCGAGGCGTTATCGTCGGACGAGCGCCAATGCGGTTTTTCCGATATGGTCAAGCTGGCACTCGATCTTGCCAAAACGGTGTAATATACCTAAAAGCACACGGTTCAAAACGAGCTGTGTGCTTTTATTATTGTCAATCGCATCGGACGGCGCATATACTGTCGCACAGAGCGCGCGTCGGGAGGGATGCGGTGGGATGGCGCCGCTCAAATTCGGCACAGGGGTGAGCAAATGGGAGTGACAGAGGCGATAGCGTTGGCGGTCGTATTGCTTGCGGCATTGTACGGTATAGCTACGTTGTGGACGGGATTGGCGCTGTGGGTATTGCGCCCGCGGGACGGCGGATTGCGTCTGGTAGTGCATCTGAAAGGGGCACAGCCCGATGCCGAAGCGCGGGTGCGGTATGCGCTCGAAATCGCCAAGCGGCATCGTATCCCGCTCGTAGTAGAGGAAGAGGATACGGACGAAGTCACCAAGCGCATTGTCGGGCTCTTGCTTCGTGACAATGCGGCAAAGCGGTGCTAAACTCTTGCATATCACATAAAAAGCGTGTATAATGAACGGAAATGAAACGCATAAAAGGAGGTGAGCGGTGTGGAGATGCTGTGCGGAAGTGTGGATCGGATCGTGTTTCGTAACGACGAAAACGGTTGGACGGTCATGGATCTGGAGACGGAGGACAGCGGCGTTCAAAAGGTGGTCGGAGAACTGCCGATGGTGGCGGTCGGTGAAACGTTGAAGCTGCAAGGACAATGGGTGGAACACGCGACGTTCGGCAAGCAATTTCGCGCGTCGATGTGTGAGCGCTATCTCCCCACCGACACCACCGCGATCTACCGCTATTTGTCCTCGGGAACTCTTAAGGGGATCGGGCCGTCGCTGGCGATGAAGATCGTGCAGACGTTTGGCGACGGAGCTTTAACGGTGATCGAAAAAGAGCCTCGCCGCTTGGCACAGATCAGCGGTATTTCCGTGAAAAAAGCGGAAGAGATCGGCGAGAGCTTTGCCGCACAGTTCGGACTGCGCGAAGTGATGCTGGCGTTTTCACAATACGGGCTTACACCGTCCGAGTCGGTACGTTGCTTCAAAAAATGGGGCATGAAGACGGTGGAAACGGTACGGGACAACCCGTATATTTTGTGTTCCGGCGGCATCCGCATCGGCTTTGAGCGCGCCGATGCCATCGCGACCGAACTGCATTGTTCGCCTGATGATCCGCGCCGTGTGGCGGCCGGACTTCTGTATGTCCTTCGCCACAATACGGGCAACGGACATACCTGCCTTCCGCAGAGCAAGTTGATCCCCACGGCGGCAGCGATGCTGAACGTCGATGCGGACAGCGTTGAGACGCAACTTTATGAGCTGGAACGCATATTTGAGGTGCATCGCTTACCGTTGGAACGAGAGACGCTTTGGTTCTTACCTTCGATGTATCGTGCCGAAAAGTATATTGCGGCGCGTCTGGTTACGTTGGCATCCGTGGCACCGATGGTAAAAACGGATATCGACGCGCGCATCACAGCGGTGGAAAAAAATAACCGCATCGTGTACGAAGATCTTCAAAAATCCGCGATCCTTCATGCGGTGGAACGCGGCACCTTGATTTTGACGGGTGGTCCCGGTACCGGTAAAACGACTACGCTCAAAGGCATTTTGGCGCTCTTGGAAAGCTACGGTGAGCGCGTGTTGGTGGCGGCACCCACCGGTCGAGCCGCTAAGCGCATCAGCGAGCTGACAGGGCGCGAAGCGAAGACTCTGCATCGGTTGCTCGAGGTACAATGGACCGATAACGACGAGCTTACCTTTGCGCGCCACGAAAAGAATCCGCTCGACGCGGATGCCGTGGTGGTGGACGAGCTGTCGATGGTGGATGTTTTGCTACTGGAAAGCCTGCTTCGCGCAATGCCTGCGGGTTGCCGACTGATCATGGTCGGTGACAGCGATCAGTTGCCTGCGGTCGGCGCGGGACGCGTGCTCGGTGATTTGATCGAGAGCGGCTTACTTCCGACGGTACAACTCACGCAGGTATTTCGTCAGGCATTGGAAAGCCGCATCGTGGAAAATGCCCACCGCATTGTGCGTGGAGAATATCCGCACATCGGTCATACAGACGGCGATTTTTTCTTTTTACAGCGCGCCGATATGCGGGCGGTATCGCAGACACTTGCCGATCTTTGCCTGCGTCGTTTGCCCGATTCCTACGGGTATTCGTTGTATGACGGACTGCAGGTGCTTTGCCCCGGTCGTAAGGGTGAGCTCGGCACCGTGGAGATCAATCGTTTGTTGCAGAAACTGGCCAATCCGCCGTCTCCCGAAAAGGCGGAGCTTGCGCTTGAAGGACGACTTCTCCGCCAAGGAGATAAGGTAATGCATACCCGTAACAATTATGATATCACCTGGACAAAAGACGACGGCGAAGTCGGAAGCGGCGTCTTTAACGGCGATATCGGCATTTTGGAATCGATCGAAACGGGCGGACAGCTGTTGCGTGTGCGCTACGATGATCGTGTGGCAGTCTACGATAAAGATGACGCGCATGACCTGGAACCGGCGTATGCGGTGACGGTGCACAAAAGTCAGGGCAGTGAGTTTGATGCCGTGGTGATCCCCGTGTTTCATCCGCAGCTGCCGCTATGCTACCGTCAATTGCTGTATACAGCGGTCACACGCGCCAAAAAGCTGATCGTACTGGTGGGGGACGTACAGACGATCCACACGATGGTTGATAACCATCGCAAAACCCTGCGCTACACCGGCTTGCCGCATATGCTTGCAGAGGGGGCGTTTGCATGAACGCTTTTCTCACACGCCTTGCTTACGCCTTCTTTCCCCGACGTTGCCTGTATTGCGATCGTGTGATCCGTCCCGATCAAACGTCGTGCGACGATTGCTGCGATACCATCCCGCGCATGGACGGCATTTGCTGTCCGCATTGCGGACGAACCAAGACCGACTGCCACTGCCGCCGTCACAAACGGGCGTATGACCGCCTGATCACAGCTATGCGGTATGAGCGCGGTGCCAAGTCCGCGATCCTTGCTTTGAAAAAGGATCGCGACGCCGATCGAATCCACACAATGGGACAGGAGATGGCAGCGGCGCTTCGAGCCAAAAGCGATGCGGCACCGCTGGATATCGTCACGTTCATCCCCATGTGCAAGAAAGACGAGCGTAAGCGTGGCTATAATCAAAGCCGTCTCTTGGCGACGGAGGTTGCCTCGTTGCTCGATTTGCCGCTGAAACCGATGCTCAAAAAATGTTTTGAAACCCACTCGCAAAAGGGATTGCCGTGGCACGAGAGAAGCGGTAACGTGCTCGGCGCATTTGACGTGATCGCTCCGACAAAAGGGAAGAGGATCCTGCTGGTGGATGATCTCGCCACCACCGGATGCACGTTGAACGAATGCGCGAAAATGTTGAAAATCTACGGAGCGGAATCGGTGACGGCCCTGACCTTTGCGGCCACCGTTCCCAAGGAGAAAACGGAATCGAACGAAGACGAAAACAGTCGATGAGCGCGTGGCGTTTGTCGACTGTTTTTGGCTATATTTGCTGAGCATGACTTGACAAGAACACAAAATATGGTATACAATAATGCCATATATTGCTATAACTATGCGTGAAACAAAGAAAGGCTGGATATTCATCGTGGCAAAGAAGAAAACTGTGGATTACGGCAACGAAAGCATATCGCAACTGAAAGGTGCCGATCGCGTCCGTAAACGTCCGGGCGTTATTTTCGGATCGGACGGTCTGGACGGATGTCAGCACGCGGTGTTTGAGATCCTCTCCAACGCCATTGACGAAGCGCGTGAAGGTTACGGTACCCGCATCGTCACGACGCGCTACGACGACGGCTCGTTCGAGGTGCAGGACTTCGGTCGCGGCATGCCGGTGGATTACAATCCGAAGGAAGACCGCTTCAACTGGGAGCTGATCTTCTGTGAGATGTATGCCGGCGGCAAATACAACACCAATTCCGGCGAAAACTATGAGTTTTCGCTCGGCCTCAACGGATTGGGTGCGTGCGCTACGCAGTATTCCTCGGAATACATGGACGTCGAGGTGCATCGCGACGGCACGAAATATACCTTGCATTTTGAAAAGGGCGAGAACGTCGGCGGTCTGACAAAAGAACCGTACACGAAAAAGGATCGCGGCACCCGCATTCGTTGGAAGCCCGATCTTGAGGTGTTCACCGACATTCAGGTTCCGAAGGAGTATTTCACCGATATCCTTAAACGGCAGTCGATCGTCAATCCCGGCGTGCAGTTTGAATTGCGCACGCAGGTCGGCAAGAGCTTTGAGACCGAGATCTTCCTTTATGAAAACGGTATCGTGGACTATGTCAAGGAACTGGTCGGAGAAGAGGCGCTGACGGGTGTCCAACATTGGGTGGCGGAGCGTCAGGGTCGCGACCGCGAGGACAAGCCCGAATATCGCGTCAAACTCGGGGTCGCCATGTGCTTCTCCAACCGCAGTAATCTTCTTGAATACTATCACAACTCCAGTTGGCTTGAGCACGGCGGCGCCCCCGAAAAGGCGGTGCGTTCTGCGTTCGTGTCCCAGCTTGATGCGTTCTTGAAGCAAAACGGAAAATACCTGAAAAACGAAAGCAAGATCACGTTTCAAGACGTACAGGACTGCCTGGTTCTCGTGTCTTCGTCGTTCTCGACCATCACGTCCTATGAGAACCAGACGAAGAAATCCATCACCAACAAATTTATTCAGGAAGCGATGACGGAATTTCTGCGTCACAATCTGGAGGTCTATTTCCTCGAAAACAAGATGGAGGCTCTCAAGATCGCCGAGCAGGTGCTTATTAATAAGCGCAGTCGCGAAAAAGCGGAGACTACCCGCCTGAATCTGAAAAAAACCTTGGCATCCGGCAACGACATGATGTCGCGCGTCTCGTCGTTTGTGGATTGTCGCAGTAAAAACGTCGAAGAGCGAGAGCTCTTTATCGTGGAGGGTAAATCGGCTATGGGCGCCTGTATCCAAGCCCGTGACCCGAACTTTCAAGCGATCATCCCGATTCGCGGCAAGATCCTCAACTGCCTCAAAGCGGACTACACCAAGATCTTCAAAAGTGAGATCATCACCGATTTGATCAAGGTGCTCGGTTGCGGCGTAGAGGTCAAAACGAAAGCCAACAAAAACATCGTCAATTTCGATCTGTCGCTGTTGCGCTTCAACAAGGTCATTCTCTGTACCGATGCGGACGTCGACGGATTCCAGATCCGCACCCTGCTTCTCACCATGCTCTATCGCTTGACCCCGACACTCATCGAAAAAGGACTGGTCTTCATTGCGGAAACGCCGCTTTATGAAGTCAATACGAAGACCGACACCTATTTTGCTTACAACGAGCAAGAGCAGACCGCTATCCTCAAAAAACTCGAAGGACAAAAATACACCATTCAGCGTTCCAAAGGTCTCGGTGAGAACGATCCGCTGATGATGTCGCTCACGACCATGAATCCCTCGACCCGCCGTTTGGTTAAGGTCGAGCCCGCCGATGCGGAAAAAACCGCCGAGATGTTCGATGTGTTGCTCGGCGACAACCTGCAGGGACGAAAGGATTTCATCGCGCAAAACGGCGCGCTGTATTTGGAAAATGTGGATCTGAGCTGAGAAAGGATAACCATATGTTGAAAATATCGATCTGTCCGGCGGTACCGGAGGACGCGCAGGCGATCGCTGAGCTCAACGAGAGCTGCTTCGGTCAAAGCGCCCCCGTGTCGACGGTGGAAAAACAATTGCGCACCCTGATCCTCCGCGCGGATGAAAAATTGCTTGTGGCGGTGTATCGCGGACGCATGATCGCGTATATCCATGCGCGTGACGACCTGCGGACGTACCGCGCTCCTCGTAAAACGATTGTATCGCTTGCCGTGGAGAAATCCTGTCGTCGTCAGGGAGTCGGTCGTGCGCTGTGCGAGGCGATCGAGCAATGGGCCAAACAAAGCGGTTGCGATGCCGTGACCGCGTCGGTCGGATCAAGCAAAGCCGCACAAAGCTTCTTTGCATCTATCGGATGTGAGGAACGTCTCAATCGTAAGCAGTATTTCAAATCGGTCGTTGAACCGCGCTCGATGTTTATGGAAAGGCTTGAAAAAAATGGCTAAAAAGACGAAAAAGGAAGCGGTCGGCAAAACGCTCACGCTTCCGGACAATACGCATATTGAAGGTGCGGGTCTGATCGAGTCGCAACGCATCACGCATACGCTGGAATCCAACTATATGCCGTATGCCATGAGCGTGATCATGTCGCGTGCCATCCCCGAGATCGACGGCTTCAAACCGTCCCATCGCAAATTGCTGTATACCATGCATAAGATGGGTCTGCTCAAGGGGAATCTCACCAAATCCGCCAACATCGTCGGTCAAACGATGCGCCTGAATCCTCACGGCGATTCCGCGATCTATGAAACGATGGTACGTCTCTCCAAGGGCAATCAGGCGTTACTGCACCCGTATGTGTTTTCGAAGGGTAACTTCGGTCGCGCTTATTCGTCGGAGATGGAGTATGCCGCCTCGCGTTATACGGAAGCAAAGCTCGATCCCATTGCGGAAGAACTGTTCCGTGACATCGACAAGGACACCGTCGAGTTTGTTGACAACTACGACGCTACTATGAAGGAACCGACCCTGCTTCCCGTGACGTTCCCGTCGATCCTCGTCAACAACAACGTCGGTATTGCCGTCGGTATGGCGAGCAATATCTGCTCGTTCAACCTCGAGGAAGTGTGCGAGACGACGATCGCCTTGATGAAGGATCCCGATCATTGTATCGCCGACACGCTCAAGGCACCCGATTTTCCGGGCGGCGGTCAGTTGATCTACCGCCGTGAGGAACTTGAAAAGATCTACGAGACCGGTCGCGGCAGTGTTAAGGTGCGTGCCGTGTATCAATACGACAAAGCGAACAATTGCATCGACATCACCGAGATCCCTTCAACAACCACCGTCGAAGCGATCATTGCCAAATTGATCGAGCTTGTTAAGCTCGGCAAGATCAAAGACATTGCCGATGTTCGCAACGAGATCGGTTTGGACGGTTTGCGCATCACCATCGACCTCAAGCGCGGTGTGGATCCCGACCGTCTGATGAATAAGCTCTATGCAATGACCCCGCTCGAGGACAGCTTTGCGTGTAACTTCAATATTCTGATCGCCGGTGTGCCGCAGGTACTCGGTGTGCGTCAGGTGCTGGAGGAATGGTCGGCGTTCCGTATGGAGTGCATCCGTCGCCGTGTGTATTTCGATCTGTCCAAAGCCAAAGAGCGGTTGCATCTGTTGCAGGGCCTTGCCAAGATTCTGCTCGATATCGACAAAGCCATCTCCATCATCCGTGCCACGGAGGAAGAGGCGGAGGTCGTGCCGAACTTGATGATCGGTTTCGGCATTGATCAGGTGCAGGCGGAATATGTAGCAGAAATTAAATTGCGTCACCTCAACCGCGAATACATTTTGAAGCGCACCGCCGACATCGAACAACTGGAAAAAGACATCGCCGATATGGAAGATATCCTCAAGAGCAAAGCGCGCGTGCGCCGCATCATCGTGGATGAGCTTAAGGCGGTCATCAAGAAGTTCGGTCAACCGCGCAAAACGTCGCTCATCTACGCGACCGATATCGAAGAAGAGGCGGCCGAGCAGGAGGAACAGGTGCCCGACTATCCCTGCACGCTGTTCTTTACCAAGGAAGGGTACTTCAAAAAGATCACGCCGCAAAGCCTGCGTATGAGCTCGGAGCATAAGCTCAAAGAGGGAGATGTGTTGTCGCAAACCGTCGAATCCTCCAACGCGACCGAGCTGTTGTTCTTCTCCGACAAAGCGGCGGTCTATAAGGCGAAAGCGTCCGATTTTGCCGATACCAAGGCGAGCGCCATGGGCGATTACGTTGCTGCCAAACTCGGATTCGAAGAGGGAGAGAACGCGATCTACATGGTCAACACCAAAGACTACAGCGGATATTTGCTGTTCTTCTTTGAAAACGGCAAGGTGGCAAAGGTGGAGCTTGCTTCCTATGCCACCAAGACCAATCGCCGTCGCTTGATCGGTGCTTACAGCGACAAGTCGCCGCTTGTGGCGATCCGCTACATCCCCGAAGATACGGAGCTCGTGCTTGTATCCACCTCGGGACGCCATCTGCTCCTCAACACGGCGCTCGTTTCGGTCAAGACCTCGCGCAGTACGATCGGTGTGCAGGCGCTGACGTTGCGCGGAGCGCATCGCTTGGATCAAGTGCAGGAATATACCGAAGGGCGTTTCGTCAAGGCGGCGCGCTATCGTTCGCGCGCGATCCCTGCAGCGGGTGCGATGCTGGCTCCCGAAGATCTCGGAGAACAGCTCACGCTCGGTTGATCACAAAAGAAACCGCTGTCGGCACGCAACGAAGCGGTATCGACGGCGGTTTCCCGACAGCGGTCTCAAGGCAAACGCATCACGGTTTCATGGATCGCTGACAAGACCAGTATGCCCGTCTTGACGGGGGGTATACGCGAATTTTATCTTTTTTAAAATTTTGCTTGCAATTTGCGACGGACTATGGTAGAATCACTTGTACGCGAGTTGTAATATATATCGAGTGATCGATTTTGGAGGTACATAACGTCATGGAAGCTATCAATATCATTATTGCCATTGTGTTGATTTTGGTCTCGTTGATCATCATCGCCATCATTCTGCTGCAGCAAGGCCGCCAGGCGAACCTCGGCGCGATCAGCGGTGCGGTGGACAGCTTTATGGACAAGGGCAAGGCCAGAACGTGGGACGCTCGTCTTGCGAAGTTCACGAAAGTGATCGCCATTACCTTCTTTGCACTTGTTCTCCTCGGTGCCATCCTGTCCAACCTGCCGCAGGGCGAGGCTCCCGCGGAAGGCGACACCACCGCGACCACCACGACGGTGGCGGGCGAAACCACGACGACCGTGGCGGGTGAGACCACCACGACGGCGGCACAAACCACCACGACGGCGGTGACCGAGCCGACGACCGCGGAATAATGTTATCGCGAACAAAAGCCTTGCTTGTTTCCAGAAACCGGCAAGGCTTTTTCTTTTGAACAGCATCGGGAAGGAGCGAGCGGCGTGCCGATTTACAAAATGGCGAATTTGTATGTGGATATGACACCGCACCATGCGCTGACATCGCAACGCGCCGCGGCGTATCGGTCGGATGCCTCGATCGCCGATATCGTGTTGCCGCCGTGTGACGGCGATGCCTACGAAGAGCACGCCGTGCTCGGACGCGGGTTTTACGGGGCGTTGTTAGAGCATGACGGCTTCTTGTTACATGCGTCGGCGGTGGAGCTCGACGGCAAGGCGTATTTGTTTTCCGCCTCGTCCGGAACCGGAAAATCGACACACGCCGCCTTCTGGCAGTCGGAACTCGGTGCTTTGACGATCAACGACGACAAGCCGGCTGTGCGTCTTATCGACGGTGTATTTCACGCCTGCGGTACGCCGTTTTCGGGCAAAGAGGACAAAAGCCGCAATGTTTGTGTGCCGCTTGGGGCGATCGTGGTTTTGCGCCGTGGAGAGAAAACGAAAGTCGAGCCGATCGCTACGCGCGAAGCGCTGTTTCGTTTGTTGGATCAAACCATTCGTCCTGCGGAAACAGCGGCGTACGAACGTCTGCTGACGCTGGCGGAGCGTGTGATCGAATCGGTCCCCATGTACATTGCTTACGTTCCGAACGATCCGTCCTCCGCACGGGAAGTGTATCAACAAGTATGAGAAAGCCGCACGGTCATGCATGATGACCGTGCGGCTTTTTGCTTGAAATTTACGAGAGCTTTCCCCCGTACATGACACTGCCATGCTCGCTGTCGAGCGTGACGGTCGTGCCGCTTTTGAGAATGCGTGTTGCATTATCGGCCCCCACAAGGACGGGCTTATCAAGTGCCATGCCGACGATAGCGGCGTGGCTGTTGAGACCCGGTTGTTCGGTGATGATACCGCCGGCTTCTTTCATGATGGGGAGTAAGCGATTGCTGGTTTGCGAAATGACGAGAATGTCGCCGGGACGGAATTTGTCAAACGCGTCTTTCTCGTTTTCGGCAACGCACAGATTGCCGCAAGCCGTGTGTTTGGTTGCACCGACGCCTTGCACCAGGATGTTGCCCACCAGATGGACTTTGAGCAGGTTCGTCGTGCCCGAAACGCCCAGCGGTGCACCGGCGGTGATGACCACCAGTTCGCCGTTTTGGATGTAACCGGCTTTAACGGCGCAGTCGACCGCGTGGTCAAACAGAATGTCCATGTTGTCTTTTTCTTCTGCCATGATCGGCAGGACGCCCCACGACAGATTCATTTGACGGCGCGTGGTTTCGCTGGTCGTACAGCAAATGATGGGGCAGGGGGGACGGAATTTGGAGATCATGCGCGCCGTCATACCCGATTTGGTGACGGTGACGATCGCCGACGCACCCAGATCGAGCGCCGTCGTCACGGTGGCGTGCGAGATGGCGTTGGTAACGTTCGGGGTATCGTTGGTCAGGTCGCGGTTGCGGAAACGCTTGACGTAGTCGATGTCGTTCTCCGCGCGCACGGCGATGCGTGCCATCGTCTTGAGCGCGTCGACGGGATACGCACCGGCGGCAGTTTCGCCCGACAGCATGATGGCGCTGGTGCCGTCGTAGATGGCGTTCGCCACGTCTGTGGTTTCCGCACGGGTCGGACGCGGGTTTTTCATCATGGAATCCAGCATCTGCGTGGCGGTGATGACCTGCAGACCGGCGTTATACGCCTTGCGAATGATCGCCTTTTGAATGGAGGGAATATCCTCCAGCGGGATCTCCACACCCATATCCCCGCGCGCGACCATGATGCCGTCGGATACACGCAGGATATCGTCGATGTTTTCCACGCCCTCACCGTTTTCGATTTTGGCAATGATGCGAATGGTGTGGTTTTGGTTCTTTTCGAGCTCCTGGCGCATTTGGAGCACGTCGTCGGCACGGCGCGTGAAGGAAGCGGCGATGAAATCCGCATCCATTTCGCACGCGAACGCAATGTCTTGACGGTCGCGTTCACCCATGAACGGCATCGACAAACGCACGCCCGGTACGTTGATGCCCTTGCGCGACGAGATGGTGCCGCCGTTGAGCACGCGACATACGATGTCGGTATCGTGGATCTCTTCCACGATCAGGTCGATCAGACCGTCATCAATGAGAATGTGGCATCCGGTGCAAACGTCCTGCGGCAATTCGGCACAGGTGATGGAAGCACGCATGTTATCGCCTTCGCATTCGACGGTGGTCAACGTGAACAGCTGACCTTGTTCGAGTGTGGCGGGCGCTTTCATGACGCCGAGACGGATCTCGGGTCCCTTGGTGTCGATGAGGAGCGCGACCGGACGACCGAGTTCCTCACGCAAACGCTTCAATGTCGCAATACGCACGCGCTGTTCTTCGTGGGTTTGATGGGACATATTGATGCGGGCAACATCCATGCCCGAGAGGATCAATTCGCGAAGCACCTGCTCGTTGTCGGTGGCGGGACCGAGCGTGCATATGATTTTGGTTTTTCTCATGATTTCACGACCTTTTCGGTTAGAATAACACAAACCGTGAACAGTATACCACACCCCATGGCAAAAGGGAACACCATTTTGTGTTTTTATAATGAAAATTAGTTATAAAAAGTTCCCTTCGCTTCTTTACAAAAAGCGGTTCTTTGTGATATGATATGTTTTAGCTATACTTATATTAGGAGGTCTGTGGCTATGGCAGACAAAAAACAACTGGCGAAAGTGTACGAACCGCAGGAAGTGGAAGACCGCATCTATCGTTTCTGGACGGAGGGCGGCTATTTTCACGCTGAGGTCAATCCCGATAAAAAGCCCTATACCATCGTGATGCCGCCCCCCAACATTACGGGTCAGCTCCACATGGGACATGCCCTTGACAATACGTTGCAGGACATTTTGATCCGTTGGCGCCGTATGCAGGGCTATGAGGCTCTGTGGATGCCCGGTACCGACCACGCCGCCATCGCGACCGAGGCGAAGATCGTCGAGGCGATGGCGAAGGAAGGTCTCACCAAGGAAGGCATCGGTCGCGACAAGTTCATGGAGCGTGCATGGGCTTGGAAAGAAACCTACGGCAACCGCATCGTCGAACAGCTTAAGAAGCTCGGTTCGTCCTGCGATTGGGAACGCGAGTGCTTCACGATGGATGAGAAATGCTCCAAAGCGGTGCGTGAGGTGTTTGTCCGCTTGTACGAAAAGGGACTCATCTATCGCGGCGAGCGTATGATCAACTGGTGCCCGCATTGCAAGACCTCCATTTCCGATGCGGAAGTGGAGTTCAAGGAGATGGACGCGAAGTTCTATCATCTGCGCTACCCGATCGAGGGAACCGACGCGTTCCTGGAGCTGGCGACCACCCGTCCCGAGACCCTGCTCGGCGATACCGCGGTGGCGGTGCATCCCGACGACGAGCGTTATCAGGCGCTTGTCGGTAAAAACGTCATTCTTCCCATCGTCAACAAGGCGATCCCCGTTGTGGCGGACACTTATGTTGAGATGGATTTCGGTACCGGTGTCGTGAAGATCACCCCGGCGCACGACCCCAACGACTTTGAGGTCGGTCTGCGTCACGATCTGCCCGTCATTACGGTCACCACCGAAGACGGTCATATGAACGAGCTTGCCGGCAAGTACGAAGGCATGACCATTGCCGAGTGCCGCAAGGCGATCGTTGCCGATCTCGAAGAGGGCGGCTTCCTTGTGAAGACCGAGCCTCTCGTGCACAACGTCGGCACCTGCTATCGTTGCGGCACGACCATCGAGCCGCGCGTGTCGCTCCAGTGGTTCGTCGCCATGAAGGAACTGGCGATCCCTGCGATCGAAGCGGTCAAATCCGACCGTACGCAATTCGTGCCCGAGCGTTTTGAAAAGACCTATTTCCACTGGCTCGAAAACATCCGTGACTGGTGCATTTCGCGTCAGCTGTGGTGGGGTCACCGTATTCCGGCGTGGTATTGCCCCGATTGCGGTGAGACGATCGTCGGTCGCGAAGATCCGACCGTCTGCCCGAAATGCGGCTCGAGTGCGCTTCGTCAGGACGAAGACACGCTCGATACCTGGTTCAGCTCGGCTCTGTGGCCGTTCTCGACGCTCGGTTGGCCCGATAAGACCCCCGAAATGGACTATTTCTACCCGACCGACACCCTGGTCACCGGTTACGATATCATCCCGTTCTGGGTCATGCGCATGATGTTCTCGGGTCTGGAGCAGACCGGCACTGTGCCGTTCAACAACGTGCTCATCCACGGTCTTGTCCGCGATGAAAAGGGACGCAAGATGTCCAAGTCGCTCGGCAACGGCATCGACCCGCTGAAGGTCATCGACGAATACGGTGCGGATGCGTTGCGCTTTATGCTCGCGACCGGTAACAGCCCCGGAAACGACATGCGCTTCATGCCCGACAAGGTGGAATCGTCCCGCAACTTCGCCAACAAGCTGTGGAACGCGGCGCGCTTTGTACTGATGAATATCGGTGATGAGGAGATCGAACTCGGTCTGCCCGAAACGCTGACGATGGAGGATAAGTGGATCCTCTCGAAGTACAACACGCTCGTGCGTGCCGTCACCGACAATCTCGAAAAATTCGAGCTCGGCATCGCCGTGCAAAAGCTGTACGACTTCATTTGGGACAGCTATTGCGACTGGTATATCGAGCTGTGCAAGTCCCGTCTGCAGGGCGACGACGCGACGAATGCCAAGCGTGTGCTGGTGTTTGTCATGAACGGCATGCTCCAACTTCTGCATCCGTTTATGCCGTTCGTCACCGAAGAGATCTGGCAAAGCCTGCCGCATGACGGCGAGACGCTGATGTGCACCGCGTGGCCGACCTATGACGAGGCGCTCAGCTTCACCGCTGAAGAGCGTGAGATGGAGCGCCTGATGGAAGCCATCCGTGCGATCCGTAACCGTCGTGCCGAAATGAACGTGCCGCCCTCGAAGAAGGCGGAGGTGTTCGTTGAGACCGCGTTTGTCGATACCTTCAAAAACGGCGCTCCTTTTGTGATGCGCTTGGCATCAGCGTCGGCGGTACAGGTGGGTGAGAGCTTTGACGTGAACGGTGCGGTCAGCATCGTCACGGCGGATGCTACCATCAAGATCCCGATGGAGGAGCTTGTGGACATCGCCGCTGAAAAAGCGCGTTTGCAAAAAGAGCGCGACAACGTGCAAAAGCAGCTCGACGGCGTGAATGCGCGTCTGGCAAACAAGGCGTTCACCGACAAAGCGCCCGAAAACATCGTGGCAACCGCGCGTGAACAGGCGGCACGTTTGGAAGAGAAGCTCGCGCTTCTTGACCAAAGCATGGCGGCGCTCGGCTGATAAAGGAAGGGACTTCGGATGTTCAAGTACGAATTCCACGCGCACAACAACGAATGCAGTAAATGTGCCTCGTCTTCTGCGGTGGAGATGGTGCGTGCGTTCCATGCGGCGGGTTATGCCGGCATGGTGTTCACGGATCATTGTTGCTGTGGGTACAGCAACGTGCCGACCGAATGGTCGTGGGATGAGCGTGTTCGCTTTTATTACGACACCTATCTCAAAGCCAAAGAGGCGGGGGATGAACTCGACTTCGATGTCCACTTCGGTTGGGAGCATTATGTCGGTCGCGGCAAAGAGATCCTCACCTACGGCATCGACGTGGAGTTTCTGGTGCAAAACCCCGACATTCCCGACCTGACCGTAGAGGAATATTGCGATCGCGTGCGTGCCTACGGCGGCTACACCGCCCAGGCGCACCCGTATCGCCGTCGCCCCGATATTGACGAGCTGTGGCATCCGTTCATTCATGCGGTGGACGGTATTGAGGTCTACAACGCGGCGAACGGTCCTTGCCACAACGCCAAGGCGATGTTGCTCGCGGTGGCACATCCCGAACTCGGACGGCTGTCGGGTGCGGATTCCCATCACGTCAATGACAGCATCGGGCGCGCGGGCATGATCTTTACTCACCGCCTGCGCACGAACGCAGAACTGGTGGCGGCGCTCAAAGCGGGCGAGGGGCAGTTGATCGTCGACGGCAAGCCGATGGAAACGCTCGATGATTTCCTCACGGCAACCCCTTTGTAAACACAAAAAGGGAGACCTTTATCGAGAAGGTCTCCCTTATATATGCGGATATGGCGGAATTGGCAGACGCAATGGATTTAGGATCCATCGAGACATCTCGTGCAGGTTCGACCCCTGTTATCCGCACCATCAAAGGGCAATGAAAAAGATATTGCCCAAGAAACCCCCGATTTTATCGGGGGTTTCGCCGTTTCTACGGTCGAAATTTTTACAAGCGATTTTGTAGATGTGAAAAAGGTATTTTTCCCTTTCTGTAGTGAGCCGAA
>JAFQFZ010000054.1 GCA_017398425.1 Clostridia bacterium
ATCGAAGAAGCCGCTGAAGAAATCGTCGAGGAAGCCACCGAAGAAGTCGTCGAAGAAGCCGCTGAAGAAATCGTCGAGGAAGCCACCGAAGAAGTCGTCGAAGAAGCCGCTGAGAAAGTCGTTCAGGCGGTCGTCGAAGAACCCGAAGCGGCAACGCCGAATGTTCTGCCCGAGATCCGCTTCCCCACGAATTCCGCTGTGACCCCCGAGGAGGCGGCCGCCTCGCTCCTGGAACCGGTTTCCGCCTTTGAGGACGAGGAGCCTGACGAGCCGATCGTATCCGCCACCGTGCATCCGTCCGGCAACGTGACCCTCACGCCCGAAGAAGAAGCCCTCGCGGCATTCCGGCAAGAGATCGCGGCATTGGAAAGCACGTTGCATTCCGACGCCGTCGCACCCATCACGCCCCGACCCGGCGTGACCTACATCCCCGTACAGCCCGGCGTGACCTATGCGCCTGTGCCGACCGCGGAAACCGCGCCCGCCGAAAGCGAGCCGTCCCCCTACATCCCCACCGACGCAGATCGTCAGGTGTTTGCGGAGATCGACCGTGCACTTTCGTCGAAAACCGCTTCAATCGCGGACAGCTCTCCCGACATTGAAGAAGATCTTGAGCGTCTTGACGTGCAGAAAGCCGACGCCTTCCACGCCGTCTTCCACGACCCTGCGCTCGATCTGTCGATGCTTACCCCCGAGGAACTGCAAAGCGAGGACACCGCCTCTCACGACCCGCAGTTTGACGATCTGGCACGTCGCCTGGACGCGACCTCGACCTTATCGTTGAGCGACGAAGGCTTTGACGATGAGTTTGAGCTGAACGAGAAGGATATCGTGCTGTTGTCCTCCGCCCAGCTCAAGGACGAGGCGATGGAGGAATTGGCGCTCGGTGCCGACGGCAAGATCCGTGTGGTGCAACCGCCTCCCGAAAAGAAGAAGCGCAAGTGATCCTCAAAAAAACATAAAAAAGCGATCGTTCCGAAAGGAACGATCGCTTTTTCGTTTCTACCGATGGATTATTCGGCAACCGGGGCCGACACCGGGCAAGCATCCGCGCAAGCGCCGCAATCGATGCACGTGTCCGCGTCGATCACATACTTGTCACCGGCCTCGGAGATCGCGTCGACGGGGCAACCGTCCGCGCACGCACCGCAAGCGATGCAATCATCCGTAATTTTGTATGCCATGGAAGAGCACCTCCTCGTCAAAATCTATCTTTATCATATCATAACTTGCCAAAAAAGCAAGCCTTTTTCTCAGCTTTTTCGCATCAGGTCGTTTCTTCGTCCGCCGAAGCCTCCTCGGCGGCGGGCTTTTGAGGCTTATTGCGACCGTCGCGAAGCGGACGCACATCGTCGCGATGGAAGGCCGTCGGCGGCGCATCGGGGTTCTTATCCAGACGCACCTTGAGCATACCGGTCAGCAAGCTGACCTCCTGCACCACACCGCGTCCTTCCTTCGTGTTGACCGCGGCTCCCTGACGGGGAGTCGTCTTGATCAGATGCTCGTAGGCATCCTGCTCGTATTTCAAACAGCACATCAAACGACCGCACGAACCCGAGATCTTGGTCGGGTTGAGCGACAACCCCTGCTCCTTGGCCATTTTGATGGACACCGGCTGAAAATCGCTCAAAAACTGTGCACAGCAGAACGGGCGGCCGCAGATACCGAGACCCCCGAGCATCTTCGCCTCGTCGCGCACACCGATTTGACGCAACTCGATACGCATACGGAACACCGACGCGAGATCCTTGACAAGATCGCGGAAATCGACGCGTCCTTCCGCCGTGAAGTAGAACAGGATCTTCGAGTTGTCGAACGCATACTCCACGTCCACCAGCTTCATGTCGAGCTTGTGCGCGTCAATGCGCTGTTGGCAGGTCTTCATCGCCTGTTGCTTTTTCGCCTCATTTTCCTGTGCGCGCTTGATGTCCACCGCATCGGCGGGACGCACCACACGCTTGAGCGGCTTGTGAAGCGTGGATTCCTCCACCTCACGGTTGGGGATGGCGACCTCGCCGCACTCGTTGCCGCGCGACGTCTCCACCACCACGAAATCACCTTTTTCAAACGTTCGATCCTGCGGATCAAAATAATATACCTTGCCGGTATTCTTAAACCGAACACCCACGATCTGTGCCATCGGAAACCCTCCTTTTATCCTTAACGCCCCGTCGCCGCGCGCAACCGCGCGCACAGCAACGTGATGAGCAATGTCTGATTCATATTTCGTTTTTTTGACGCGATCAACTCGTCGACCTGTGCAAGGCTCGCCACCAACTGCTTTTGCGTCAACTTGGAAGACAACGCCACGGCCGCCTCGGGTGCGACGCTGACGAGCGTTTTGCCCCCTGCCGCCGACGTCAACGCATCGCGCAGCACCAGTCGCACGCCGCCGAGCACCGCTTCGGTCAGCATCTTGTCCTTTTCCAGCGGCGCGGTCGCACGCAACAGCGCCAGCTCATCGGAGGCGACGATCGCCTCGCTCACCGCGCGGATGCGCTCGATCGTCTTGCCAAACTCGTCGTCTGCCATGCTGTCCGCCGCCGCACCGATGCATCCCGAAAACAGACGAATGCGCTTAAGCAGGTCATCCTCCTCCGCTTCGGGGAACCGCTCGCGCAACACGGTCAAGGCCTCCTGCTCGGAGACACCGAGCAGGCTGACGCTGACACAGCGTGACTGTACCGTCGGGAGAAGCTGTGTGCGGCTTTGCACCGTCAGCACAAACAACATATACGACGGGGGTTCTTCCAGAATTTTGAGCAACGCGTTTTGCGCCTGCACGTTCATGCAGTCCGCATCCGCAAAAACAAACACCTTGTGCGACGCTTCGTTCGGCACGACCGCCGCTTGTTCACGCAGCTCGCGAATGAGATGGACGGACATCGATTTCGCACTGCCGTCCCCTTGCACCACGGTGATATCGGGGTGACCGGTCGCCGCCTTGAGGCATTGCGCGCATCGACCGCACGGTCGATCCGCCTCGGTGCACACCGCCGCCGCCGCAAAATGCATCGCGAGCGTCCGCTTGCCGCTTCCGCGCGGTCCTTCGATCAGGAGTGCGTGCGGCAACCGTCTGCCGTCCACCGCCGCCGCCAACTGAGCCTTGGCTCGATCGTTACCGACAAAAGATCCCCATTGCATCGCCGTTTTGTCACCTCGCTTTTGTTTATTTCAATACCATCATGCAGGTCATGCCGTCTTGCGCCCACTGCTCCACAAGCGCTTTCTCCACGCGCTCGCCGGGCACGATCGCCGCCACACCCGGCGGACAAGGGCACACCGTCTGTGCGGACACGCGCCCCACCGCCTCGTCGAGCGGCACGGTTTCGTGCGGAGCGGTCAGCGCTTCGCGCAGACCGCACACCGTTTCGGGCAGATGATCGGGCATCTTCGCCGTGAACGCCGATGCCGCCGCCTCCGCTTGCGGCTCGCGCGCCGCTTGCACAAGGAGCTCTTGCAACCGTGCAAGCTGATCGTCTGTGTGAAACGGCGACAGCAACAGCACCGCATAGCGCCGATCGGCGTATTCCGCCTCCGCACCGTTCTGACGCAAAAACTCCGCCACCTGCCGTGCGTCACGCTCCTTACAATCGAGCGTCAACCGCACCGGATCGATGCGCTCTTCTTCAAACTCCCAGCCGAGCGCTTTGACCGTTTGTCGAAGCGGTTCGATACGCTCGCGCAGTTTCAAAAAAGCCGTTCGCCCTTCGCGCCGCCACCAGTCCTGCGCCACATCCAGCGACGCCAAAACAGGAAACGCAGGCGAGGTCGAACCAAAGAGCGCCATCGTCGTCTTGACCTCCGCGCGCGAAAGGTCGGCAAACACGCCGTCGGCGGATACATGCAACCACGCGCCGCCCGTCAAAACGGGCAAGGTCTTGTGCGCCGAATCCGCCGTTGCATCCGCGCCGTGTGTCAACGGATGCAACCCAAATGCCTCCAGATGCGTGCCGTGCGCATTGTCGACGAGCAACGCCGCCCCGTGTCGACGGCACACCGCCGACAAACGCGAAATATCCGCCAAGCGTCCGTAATAATCGGGAGATGTGACGTACACCGTCCGCACGGTCTCATCGGCAGACAGTTGCTCCTCCACCGCATCGGGGTCGAGCGTCAACAGCCACACGACATCCGCACCGAGAAGCGCCGCCGCGTGCACGGCACTGCGGTGCGCGTTGCGCCCCATCAGCACCCGCCCGCCGCGCTTCACCGCCAGCGCGAGCATCGTTTGGATCGCAAGCGTACAACCACCGCCCGAGAAGAAGGTCTCCTTTGCGCCGAACACCGCCGCCGTTTCGCGTTCCGCTTGTTCGATGACATCGTCGCCGTCGTACAAGCTGCCGACCGCCGGGATCTCGGTCAGGTCGTATGCGGTATGCGCCAAAGGCGCAAGCAAGCTCGCTTGCCCCTTGTGACCGGGTGTATGATACGAGACGGTCTGCGTCTCGATGTAGCGCGTCATCGCGTCGTAGAGCGGTGTCGCCATGCGTTATCCCTCAATTTCCGAAAACAATCGTAAGTTTCGTTCGATGACCGTCGCCGGGCGCCAGCCATACGCTTTATCCTCGAGTGTCTCGACCTTGTCGAGCCACGGTTCATACCATGTAAAACACGGGTGCGGCGCACAATGCGCCTCCCGATTCATCGGGCAGACTTCCTGACACCGATCACACCCCCACACCGATGCGGCGCGGCGCACGATCGCCTCTTCTTCGGGAGTCCACGCCCGTTTTTGTTGCGTCAACGCCGACGCGCATGTCGCGCGTTCCTCGCCGGGCAGGCAACCGCCCGGACACGCCGCCGCACACGCCCCGCAATGCCGGCATTCGCCGTATTCCTCCGACGCGGGGAGCGCCATCGTCGTCACGATGCAACCGAGAAACACAAACGAGCCAAACCGCGGATGGATGAGCAATCCGTGATCGCCGCGCACGCCGAGTCCCGCCGCCACCGCACACGCCACTTCGGGAAGCGGCGAATTGTCCATAAACGGTTCAAACCGTTCGTCGGGAAACCGTCCCGCCAAATCCGCGGCCAACGCGCCGAGCACCGCCCCTGCCGCCTTGTGGTAGTCGGGGACACACGCATAGCGCGACAGATTGCGTCGCCGCGCATCCTCAAACGCATACGGAAACGCGCACACGATCACCGTCCTTGCCTCATCGGGCAGTCGCGCCGCCGCGCGGCAGGAAAGAAGCGGTCGCCGTTGCACGTCGTAACGACAAGCGCCGATCTCCGTCAGCCCGTACATCCGTGCGATGTCTCGAACCTCCGTCATGACGACCTCCTGCGTAACCGCCGCAAAACAGGCCCGAAGATCATCTCACGGTCCGCTTTGTTCATCGCGAGGAACACGAGGCACACCGCCTCCAGCACGGCGATGCCGACACCCCAAAGGACGAGCTCCTGCCATCCCTGAATATCCACAAACACCGCCATCGCGATCGCCGCTGTGAGCGGGATCGCCATGCCGAGCAGAATGCGAAGGATCGATTTCCAAAAGCGCCACACATCGAGTCCGATGTGTTTTTTGTAATACCAGTTCATCAGCAGTCCCTTGCCGACCACCACCGTAAAGGTGGTGCCCAGCGCCGCGCCGACACCGCCGAGCCACATACTCAGCGGCACGCTGAGCGCGACGTTCACCACCGCCACAATGGCGTAGGTGACGGCGCGGAAGCGATGCTTGTTCTTTGCCTGCTGGATCTCAATACCGAGCGTCTGCACCGAGGGAACGATCGCCGGGATCATCAACATCAGCGTGATGACAAACGCACCTTGGTCGACGTATTCGGGCTTGGAATACAACCGCATGAAGCCGTCGCCTATCGCAATGAAGCCGATCAGGATGAACGACATGACCATGAACTGCAATCGACCGACCTTGATAAACAGATCGCTGATCTCGCGGTCGGGGCGCCTTTGCGCCACCAGGCGATGCACGCGCGGCACAAAGACGTTCGCCATCATCGTCGACAGCGTCAGGAAATAGATGTTGAGCTGAGCGCCGACGCTGTAGATCGCAACCTCCTCTTCGCCCTTCACCATACCGAGCACGATGCGGTCGGAGTTCCAGTTGATCTCGTCAACCAGATTGCTCAGAAACACGAAGGACGTGAAGCGGAGCATCTCCTTGATCAGCTTGCCCTCAAAGCGCGAGAAGCGAAGCGGCATCCTGAGGCGTTTGAAGCAGTACCACGCGTCCGCCGCACCCATCGCGACCGTCAGTCCGAGCGCCAAGAGTGTGATGGCGACCGAACCTTGTCCGAGAAGCAACAGCACGATGGTGAGCGTCGGGTTGAGCACGATCTTGATCGCCGCCGCCGTTTTTTGATAGAGATACTGTTCGTTGACGATGATGTGTGCCGTGAAGACGTACGCCGGGAACGAAAGTCCCATGTTCAGCGACATGATGCGCAACAAATTCCCCGCAAGCGGCACGTATTCGCGCGACAGCGCGGGGAAGATCTCACCGACAAACATCGACATCACAAAGCCGATGGAGGTCGCCAAGAGACCGAGCACGGCATAGATCGTCAGGAACATACCGTTGAGTCCCGCCATCTTGTCGCGGTTGCCCTCGGCTTTGTAGATGGAATAGTAGCGGGTGTAGGCACTGCCCAGACCGAAGGTCAGCACCGTCAGGCACGACACGAGCGGCAGCATCATTTGATACACGCCGTACTCGCCGCCCTCGTTGCCGAGCAGATCGATCATGAGCGGAGTGGAGACCAGCGTGAGCAACACACTCAGCGCATACGACGCGTACGACATGATCGCGCCGTATTTGACCTGATTGATACGCATGGAATCCCTCCTGACTGTACAATATACCAAGTATACAGTATACTCCTTTTTCGCGCATTTGTAAAGCGTCGCAGGCACATTTTCACCCGCAGATGCAAAAAAGGTGCGAAGCGACAAGCACTTCGCACCTTTGGGATAAGCCGTGTTTACGCCACGATGTCGATCCGCGCGGCGGCACGCTGACGGCGCACCACGTGGAGCGGCTCCATCGTGTTGTACATCTCCGCACGAAAACGGTTGCGCAGACGCTTACGCGCCTTGGCCTCCTCGCGATCGCGATGCATCGCGACCGCACACGCGACGAGCACCGCCGCACGCGCCGCAAGAAGCAACAGAAACGCCGTCGGATTGTTCACGCACGACAGCATCCCGAACATGATCGTCTCGACCGCCGCCATAAACGCCGACACCGCGGCGAGCTTGCGCGTCGCCGCAAAGCGCGCACCGATCAAAATATATCCCGTCATCAACACAAACGCCGTAATACTCACAACGCTGATCATCATACCCATCATTTTTCGTGCCTCCTTCAAACAAAAAGAACAACTGTTCGTATTTATTATACCGTACGTTCGCCAAATTGCAAGGGGTTTCGCCAAAAAAATTCATGATAATTTTGTCATATTTTCGGTTACAATCCCCCACATAGTGGGATCACGCGGTACATTCGCACCGCAAATACAGGGTTTTCGCCCCATTTTGATACAAACGTTCGGATTTTGAGCGTTCGGAAAAAGCGCGTGGTTTGTTCGTTCGTTTGTTCGGATGTATCGCTTGTCCTTGGCTCTATCGGCATTATACCGCCTTTGTTTGCGGGATGCAATCGTTATTTGCAAAAACGACGCGAGGTGTCGCTTTTTGCTGACACCTCACAAATTAGCAGTCGTTGTCCGGTTTCCGCCCGCATCACCCTGAGCAACGTTTCTTCAGCGAGATCCGTTCGACTCCGCGCCTTGCGCGTCACTCAGGATGACGCGCTAAAGAAACGCAGTCGCATGGGTCTCGGACGGAAACGGGCGTACACGGGGGGCGCCCTACGTCGTTGCCGTGAGTTACTTCGAAGCATCTTGCTCTCCGCAAAAAAAAACGAGGCGCAACAGGCTGCGCCTCGTTTTTTCATTTTGTCGAGAAACGGACTATATGACCCTTATTGTCCCGAAACGGTCTTGAACAAGCGCAGGGCATCCATCATGTTGATGTTGCCGTCTTCGGTGTAGTCGGCGACCGCTTCTTGCTCTGCCGTCATCACTCTCGCACCGTTGACGCAACCGAAGAGAAGAAGCGCATCCATCGTGTTGAGTGCTCCGTCGAGATTCATGTCTCCGAGAAGACCAAACTTGGCGACCAGATGCAGATCGCCCATGACAGGAGCGCTGAAATCGTACTTCACGCCGTCCGCATACCAGCCGAGGAACGCCATGCCTTCTCGTCCGGGCTCCGCCGGCTCGACCACGGTATCGCCTTCTTCCACACTCACACCGAACACCGGATATTCATCCGCCTCGTCCAGATAGACCCACACGGAATAAGAGGGTTTCCCTTTGACCATCTCCACGTTGATGGTCACATCGTCCTGCAGAATACAAACGTCTTCGAACGTCACATACCCGTCGGCGGTCACCGTGATCGTATAGGTGGCAAGGGGCACATCGGTTATCTCATACGCGCTGTTGCCGCTCACCACCACTTCGTAGGACGGTTCCGAAAATCCGTCTTCGGTAAGGAGGATCGTCACCTCGGTATCCTCTTCCACACCGCTGATCGTTCCGTCGATCGTCGCCGTCTGATCCGCATCAAAATCGGGTTCAATACGCATCGTGTAGGTGCCGGTGTCCGTGGTTTGATACAATATCGCTTTCAGATAGTAGGTTTTGCCTGCCTCAAATTCATATTCCAAGCGGAAGTTGCGATCGCCATCGCCGATGTCGTCGTGGCGCGTCACATAGTCCCAGGTGTCGTCATACACCAGCAGTTTCGGGTCTAAGTCACTCGTGCTCTCCATTTGCGAAGCGATCGTGTACATGCCGGTAACCTGCGGGGTAAACGCGTAGTAGACACCGTCGCCGGGGTTGGTGATCGCCACCTCGAGATCGGTGTCGAGCGGCGCTTCGGGGATCGTGCTGTCATCCGCTTCGGTCAGCACAAATTGCGTCTGACTTTCCGCAGAGCACGTAACTTCCACGTCGTAGTAGTATGTCACACCCGCTTCCAGTTCATAGGTCAACGAGAAAGCGTTCGTGTAGGTTTGATTGTGACGCACCTCCTTGCCGAGTTCGTAGAGACCGACGCAAGCCGTCGCCTCGTCCCCCGTCGTGTTCGTCGAGGCAATGGTGTAGCGTCCCGACGCGGTCGGGGTAAAGCAATACCGTTTCCTTCCGCCGCCGTTCTCGGGAGTACCTTCGACGGTATAGGTCGCATCGAGTGTCAGCGGTGTAGCCGCAAGGACCGTCACGCGAATGGAGTCGGTCAAGCCGAGATCGGACGTGGCCGTCACGATCGCTTCGCCGCCGCCCACCGCATACAGCGTGTCGCCGTCTGCGATGACCACCGACTCATCCGAAGAGCTGAGGGTGAACCCCTCCACCCAGCAGCCGTCGGGCGTGTACGTCACGCTGACAGGCTCGCCGTCGCCTTGATCCAGCACGAGATCGCCGCCTTCAATGCGGACGGCGGTCGCGGCGAGCATTTTTTCCAGCGTGATTTGGTAAGAACCCGTTGCGGCGGGGCGGTACAGGCTAAACTCACAATAGTAAGTCGTGCCTGCCGTCATGGGAAGTTCCGCACAAAAGTCGACGCCGTTCACGTCGTCGCTGTAGATCAATTGGTTGCATGTGTCATCGTACACACGCACGCGCGGATCGATCTCCTCATCTTCGTTTTCGGAGACGATGTCGTGCGACAAGAAGCGATAGTATCCCGTTTCGCTCGGCGTGAAGGCCAGCGTCGCTTCTTTGGTCGCGTCGTCGGCAGTAATGATCATGGACGTCTCACCCAGCGCGATGGTTCCGTCCACCGGCATCACGGTGAAATTGCAGGTAGCCGTCAACCCGTTGACGGTTTCGACGGTGATGACGGCGGTGCCTTCGGCAAGGGCGGTGACCGCGCCGTTTTCGTCCACGATCGCGACCGCCTCGTCCGACGAGCTCCACGTCAGCGTTTTCGCCGCCCCATCCGGATACACATACGGCTCAAGTGTGTATGTCGTGCCGGCAAAGCGTGTGATGCTGTAGGGCGAAAGGCTGATGTCGGTCGGCACGATCTCGTCGATCGTGAATCGGACACTGCCGGCATCGTCGCGACCGAGATCATAGACGTCGAGATAATAGGTTTCACCGGCTGTCAGCTTGGCGACAAGACGGAAATTTCGTCCGTCGCCGCCGTCGTCGTCGCTTAAAATCAGTTCTTCGCTCGCTGTGTACAACGACACATACGGATCAATGTCGACGTTGTCGAACGAATAGAAGCAATAGCTTTGTGTGACGGTGGGGGTAAATTGATACCGATAGATTTCGCCGACCTCCACGTCCACAAGCACCTCTTCTTGGAACGTGAGCGACGGATATTCTTCCGCTGTGGCGGTGAATGTTGCTGTCGGAAGCAGTCCGACCAGCATCACAAGCGCCAACAACAGTCCTGTAATTCGTTTGGTCATGGCGTATTCCTCCTTTGGTGTGCTACCAAAAAATCACATGGCAGATCAGCCACCCGACACGGTTTTGAACAGTCTAAGAGCATCCATCATGTTGATGTTGCCGTCTTCGGTGTAATCCGCCACCGCTTCCTGCGCCGTTGTCATCTCTCTGGCACCGTTGACGCAACCGAACAAGAGCAGAGCGTCCATCGTATTGAGCGCGCCGTCAAAGTTCATGTCGCCGAGGAGTACCTCGTTTTCCAAGGCGATCTCCACATAGGCGTACTCGTCAAACGACGTCACTCCGTCCCATGTATACGCGGTTGCCATATCCGGCTCGGAGTTGACCTTCACCATGGCGTTGTCGGCGATCTCCACATCGCACCAACCGATCGCGTGGTCACGATCCGATCCCGCGATCAGCGTGCCGCCGTTTATCGTCACCGTCGGGAAATCGTCGCCGTAGAGCCCGCTGTTCGGCCCGTAGGCTTCGACGTAACCGCCGTTCATGGTCATATCCCCGAACAGCCACACGCCTTCGTACAGCTCACTGCACAGATCCCACGTGCCGCTTTGGACGGTCAGCGTGTCCATGGCAAACACCGCCGCGTACGCACAGTACACGATCGTTTCGCCGTCGCCCGTCAGCGTCAGCGGTTCTGCCGTTGAAAACCCATATGCTTTCGAACTGCGCAACCACGATTCGCCTTCCGCCTTGACGGTCAGCGCGCGGTAACTGTCGACCGCGTTGTAGTCACCGTCCGTCCACCACTCGAAACCATGAAGCGTCAGCACGCCGTCTTTGTAGTAGGCGTAGCCGTTATCTTTGTTGACCGTGTCTTCTGTTCGAACGCCGTACTGAAGGGTGCTCACATAGCGGTCGTTTTGCAACCACAGACCGCCGACAAAGATACCGTCGACGTTCTTGGCGAGGTCATAGGTACACGCCGCTTCGATGGTGTTCACCGCCCCGTCGTCGAGGCGGCTGTCGGTGGAATAGGAGAAATCGACAGGCACGCCGTCAAACGTCACATTGACAAGCAGCTTGCCGTTCTTGTCGGTCGCAAACCAGCGACCGTCTTCGGTTTGGATATCCACATACGCCTGATGGCGGCGGTCGCTCTTGAATTTGCCGTCGAGTTTCGCAAAGCCTGCCACAGCCGTGCCGGGGTTGGTTTCATAGTACCATTCGACATCCTCCCCCTCGATCACGGCGGTGCCGTACGGCTCGCTCATCGCCGTCGTGTCGGGCGTTTTGCCGGCGATCGGATATTGCACGTCGTAGATCTGCACGTCGGTGATGCAGTTTGCGGTGTTGTACTCCGCATATACAACGACCGTCGTGCGATCCGACGGATCGGGATAGTAGTACGATTGATACGCATCGTTGATCCATACATACGCAGACGCATCGTCGAGCTTAAAGGTGTGACCGCTCTGCGCTTGCAAGGTGATCTCCGCGCGGTAGACCGTATACCCGCGGAAGGTATCGCTCGCGGACATCGCCGCGCCCTTGGTTTTTCCTTTCATCGGGTACCAATTCACCGCCGTGACCTCGGAATACGGCGGGTTGTCCTTGACCACCTCAAAGTCGGGCGTCTGCCCCGGAGTCGGGCGTTGCAGCTCGTAGATCTCCGCGCGGATCATCGGATCGTAGGACGAGCTGAGCGCGACCGAAAACGTATCGATGCACGAGAGCACTTCCGTCTTGCCGTTTTTGAGGATCACCGCCTCCACCAGCGTGTAGGTGCCCGACGGAAGCGCTTGCAAATTGTAGGTGAGCATCGACGATCCTTCGGCGGTCACGGTCGTGACCAAATTTCCATCACGGTCGTACACCGACAACTGCGCTTCCAACGTGAAATCCCAGTTGGGCGATTGATAGCCGATCGGATTCGCCGAAAAGGCGATCGGATAATTGGTGCCGGTGCTGAAATGGCCCAGATTCGTTATGAACGCCCCATCGTCCGGAGCGGGGTTTTGCGCAGCAAAGCCGCAGCTCCAAACAAAACCCGGCTCGTCCACGGGGATCGTCTCGTGGTATGTACCGGCGGTCGTGATGAAGTTCATCCCCTTCTCCAGCACAACGGATTGACCGGAGTAGTATATGCCACCCGAAAACGCGCCGCCGCTCACCTTCACGGAACCCGAGTGGACGCGCAGGTCGCAGTCGTACTGTCCCGCGCCCTCAAGAAAGCCGCCCGAGATCGTCCACTTCGTTCCTTCGACAAACATGGTGTGACTCGAAAGCATACCGCCCTCGACGTTCACGTTGCCGCGCACACCCGCGATGACGGATTGCCTGAACGTGTGCGCCGCATCCAGCCATGCGCACTTCACAAGGAGCTGTACATTGTCCCGCACAGTCAAGGTGCCGCCCGACAGATAAAAGAGGTTGCCTTCTTCGATGATGATGCCGTCGCCGTGGGGGCCGTGGCGCAATTGATAACAAAGGACACCGTTGCCGTCGACGGTCAACGTCGACGACGATTCCCACAGACAGATCAGTCCCGTATCGTTGACCGAGCCGGTGAAGGACACGGTGCCGTCCACCGTCAAATGCTTGGTGCCGCAAACGTCGATGCGCCAATCGTCCTCCGTTTGCTTTTCCGCATCAAAGGTCTGCTCGATCGTCACGTTCTGCGGCACATACACGTCGGTGATCGTCGGCGACTGCAACGCCTCGCGCAGTTCGTACCACGAATCGACCTCCGCCGTCGCGCCGTCCGCCGACACCGACCACGCCGAAAGCGGCATCGCTGTGAGCATCATCGTTGCCACGAGCAGCAGACTGAGCATTCGTTTCTTCATAAAAATCATCCCTCTTTCAAAACGTATGTACACGCTTATAGGAGCGGAAAGGGCATGCTATCCCCTATCATTATAAATAATTATATAGCAGAGAATGCATAATTTATATTACTCTGAGGATACTTTTACCGGTTTTCGGGGATAAAACAGGCAAAAACGCGGCTTACCCTTCCTCGCCGACCAACTCATCCAAGCGGTCGCAACAACGAAACATTTCGATATACAGCATCAATTCATCGCGGGACGCAACACCCAGCTTTTGATAAATACTGCGGTTATGCTTCTTGACGGTGTGGATGGTGATGTACGCAAGATCCGGGATATCCGCCGCCTCATGGCCGTCGATATAATACCGCAGGATACGCCGCTCCGCCGGAGTCAGCGCCGTCGCCTTTTCGGCAAAGTCGGAGAACAGCTTTTCCATATTCGGCGGCAACTCTCCCGACACATAGCGCGTGTGCAGTTGCGTCAGCATTTGCACACCGACCACCTCGCCGTCGGGTCGGACGATGCCGTAATCCTGCAGCATGCTGAAGATCGCGAGCAGCATCAGCCCCGTCGCGATATACGACAACGACAAAAATTCAAATCCCGTATCGACGACCTGCTCCACGCCCCATACGATCAGATTCGTCAGCACGATCGCCGCCAGGAACGCCGCATACTTCGGAGAGGCGAGCTTCTTTTTGCGAAACGCGTAGATGATCAAGGCGATCATCGCCGCAAAATAGGACAACAAATACACCGTATACAGCGGATGAAGCGGGCCGTATTCCTTGGACAGTTGCGTGACTCCGTTGACCGTCTCCACCGAGACGGCTTTGTAGTACAGCCCGAAGCAGTCGCCGCTCGCCGCCAGCAAAAATGCCGCCGTGCTGATGCCGACCGTCGGGATCACCCATCGTTTTCGACGCGGGATCTGACACACATCCGCCACGATCAGCAACATCACGAGCATCGAATACGCGGCACCCATATACGACACGCGATTGGCCATCATCGCTTCGGTGAGCGTGGTGGACACCGCCTCCAACAGATAGCCGCCGTTCACAACGGCAATGCAAGAAAACAACATCACAAACAAACCGTTCTTTCTCTTGCAGAGCCACAAATACCCTATGAGCAGAAACGCCGACAAGAGCGCGATCATGCTGTACACGATCACCACATTTCCCGCTTTGCCGGAGGTGACCTGCACTCCCGCATCGCCCGATGACGAACTCAGAAACAGCGGCAAAAAAATCACCGCAAAAATAAACGCGAACACCGCCGTCGCGGCGATCCACTTGGTTTTGTTTTTCGATCGATTCATACCGTATACCTCTCAAGATAACCCTGCAATCAGTATAGCATAACGCGTGCGGTTTTGCAAAGCCATTTTACTAAAAACTGCCGATTATAATTTGTCGATGTCGTGTCACACTAACCTTGCAAACGCAATCGAGCCGAGCGGCCAAGCGCCGCACAAACGAAAATACTAAGGAGAGTTCAATATCATGGCTAAGAGTAACAACCGTATCAACGTCCCCGAAGCGCGCGACGGCATGAACCGTTTCAAGATGGAAGCCGCGAGTGAAGTCGGCGTCAACCTCAAGAACGGCTACAACGGCGATCTGACCTCCCGTCAGGCGGGCTCCGTCGGCGGCCAAATGGTCAAGAAGATGGTCGAGCAGTACGAGAACAGTCTGAAATAATCGGACTTCTCGGAATAAACGAAGAGAGCACTCGTAACGAGTGCTCTCTTCGTTTATTACCAACCGTAGTAGCAATCTTCACAAAGACCGTTTTCCATCACGCCGCGATACGAACAGTCCGCACCGCACTGCGCACAGAAAATGCCGCCGCCTTCCCCGAAATGGAAGTTGTAATGGTTGCACGACGCGCACACATCGCCCGGTTGCCAATCGTCGGGGAACAGAATCGGATCGGTCGTGCCGCATTGCGGGCAAACCGTATCCCACAGCGGATCGTTGCCGCCGAGAGCCACCCAGCCGATGCCCGAGCGCAAGCGTCCCCACAAGCGCCCCGCACTGTCCCACGCTTCCTCGACGATGGTGTAGATGCCGTCCTCACCGACCGACTGCACACACACGCTGTCAAACGAGGGCTGTTGATACACCCACGTTGCCCCCTCCAGCGTCACGGTGTACGACGAAAACGCCGTCGCTTGCGTGGTCGCGGTCGTGGGTTGTGTGGTAGGCGCGGCGGTGGTCGTCGTGGTCGCCACCGTCGTGGTAGTAACGAGCGTCGTGGTCGTTTGTGCAACGGTGGAAGGCAACACATCCTCAAGCCGCGGCGGCAACACATCCTTTCCGCAAGAAGAGATACTCAGCGCCACCAGCACCGTCACGGCAAACACCGTCATCCTTTTCCAAACCCGCATAGTTTTACCTCCGTGATTCACACCGTGTTTTCTTTCTCCGAGGGAACCGTCTCGATCACGTCGACGGTTCACCGCTCGCGCGTCAATTCCTCATCCAAAGCGCGGATCTGATCTTCGATCTCCTGCAGATCCGAGCGACGCTCGGTCAGCGCCACACGCAAGGGGATCATCTTTTGCTCAAGCTCTTGATTGCGTGCCGCGCGCTGTGCATGGATTTGAGGCACCACCGCGCCGAGGCGCGCGTTCGCGGCGGCAATTTGATCTTGGATCTCCTTGCGCTCCTTGGACTTGAACATACTCAACGCGTTCAGCTGATTGTTCAGCGCAAAAATCTCCGATTGGATCGACGCATACTCCGCGTCCGCCGGGACCGGCGCGTTGCCTTCGGCCGCCACCGCCGCCACCGCCGCTTGCGCTTCCTCTACTGCGGCGATCGCGCTCTGCTTTTGCGCTTCCAGATCGCTCTTTTTCCGGAGGATCTCCTCTTTTTCGGCGGCGTGCTCTTCCCAGTAGGTCTTAATGCGTTCTTGTGCTTCTTCCCATTGACGACGACGCTCTGCCGCCGCCTGCTGTTGCACACGGAACATCACCGCGTTGTAATATTGCTCGGTGGCGCTCAGCTTCTGCAGATAGCCGGCAAGCGCTTCTTGCTTGACCATGCAATCCCGCACACCTTTCATAGATTCAAACGTTATGCTCGCTACCGTGTACTGCGCGCGGCGAAGGGTCAGCATCCCTTCCGCATACGCCGCTTCCGAAAACGCGCCGCCGCGATACAGCGTCTCCACCTTCTCGATCAAATGATCAAACGCCAGCACGCAACTGACAATGGTGCTTTGTGCCATCGGGCGCAAATTCTGATACAAATTGTGGTGCACACTGCCGGTCGGGGTAAATGCAAAGCCACCCTCGTATTGCCGAAGCACCGATTCGGCGGTTTGCGCGATGTCGGTCAAACGCACAGCCGTCCTTTGCGAAATGATCTTGACGCGCTCATCGATCTCCTTCGGATCCTCGCTCTTGACGGCGTAGTCATACGCAGCCGGGATGGTACTGCCGAGCTTGGAAGCCACCGACGCCGCCTGCGCATTGGTGAACGACGTAGTCTCTCCGAGATAGGAATAAAAATACGCTTCCCAATCGTTCGGATTTTCATCCAGGATTTGCTTATAATATTCGGCAGCATGCTTCAGATCGTTCACCTCGAGCGATTTACGCGCACGCTCATACAGATTATCCATGCGCGGATTCGACGCGACCGACGCCTGCGACGCGTCTCCTTCCACATCACTCATCAAGCGCTTAGCCTCCTCAAGCGAATATTTGGTGCCGCATCCCTGGCAAACAAACATACCGTCTTCTTTCAGGAATTCCGTTCCTCCGCACAATTCACAGACCGGTTTTCTCAAAGCTTTCATCCCCCTGCGCTCAAAAATTTCGAACCTATCGATTGTCATCAGTATACCGTATTCGGGTACTGTTTTCAAGAGTATTCATACGTTATCGGAGAAAAACATCTTGATCGCCTCCGCGACGGGGGCGGTCATGCCCTTGACGGTCATGAGCTGTTCGCGCGTCGCCGACGCGACCGCGCCGACCGAACCGAAGTGGCGAAGCAGCGCCTTGGCGCGCGTCTCACCGACGCCGGGAATTTTTAAAAGCGTCGTGCCGATCTTTTTGCCGCGCTTTTTGCGGTGATAGCCGATGGCGTAGCGGTGCACCTCTTCCTGCATAGAGGACACGAGCGTATACGCCGCGCGAAGCGATTGCACCGACAGCTCGCCTCCCTGTGCACTCACCGCTCTGGTGCGGTGGTGCGAATCCTTGACCAGCCCGAAAAGCGGCACGTCCACACCGAGTTGCAAAAGCACCTCTTTGACGGCACGCACCTGCATCTCGCCGCCGTCGAGAAGGATCAGATCGGGAGCGATCTCAAACCCTTCGACCCCCTCTTTGAGGTCGGTCATGCGCCTGGCGAGCACTTCCATCATCGCGGCGGCATCGTCGCCGCCCTTGGCGGTGCGCACAGCAAAGCGGCGATAGGCGGATTTGAGCGGTCGTCCGTGTTCATAGACGATCATACCGCCGACGGCGTCTTCGCCCGCTGTGTGGGAAATATCGTAGCACTCGATGCGCGCGGGCGGTTGCGCCAGTCCTAAGAGCGTTGCAAGTTCATCAAGCGCCGCCGTATCGCGTCCGCTCACGCCGAGCACACGCGCCAGATGCTCCGACGCGTTGTCGCGGCACATGGTGACAAGCTGTACCTGCTCGCCGCGTTGCGGACACACGATATGCACACGGCGACCCGCTTTTTGCGAGAGCCATTCTTCCAGCAATTGTGCATCCGTCGGGAGGCGATCCACGGTGATCTGCCGCGGGATCTCGTCCCGTTCGGCGTAGTACCGCCGCAAAAATTCGCCGCGATCGGCATCCTCCTCGTCCATTTCGTCGGTCACAAATTCTTCGCGATCGCGCAAAGCGCCGCCGCGAAACCGCAACACTTCGAAACAGGCTTTGCCGTTGCTGCGCACCATCGCCGCCACGTCCTGCTCGGACACACGCGACATCACGACCTTTTGCCGGCTGTCGATGCGACGGATCGCAGCGATGCGGTCGCGCAGTTTGGCGGCCTTTTCAAACTCGAGATCTTCGGCGGCTTTGAGCATCCGCTCCTCAAGCGTCGCGATCATCGCCGCACTGCCGCGCGTGAGCCATTCGATCGCGCCTGCCACGCGTTCGGCGTATTCCGCTTCCGTCACGCGACCGGTGCACGGTGCACAGCATTGCCCGAGATGGTGGTTCAGGCAAGGACGCTCCATCGCCGACGGACGGCGACCGAACGCAAGCGGACGCTGGCAGGTCGAAAGTCCGAACACCTTGTTCGCCTCGTCCACCGCTTGTTTGATGCCGTAGGAGCTCATATACGGACCGATGTAGCGCGCATCGTCGTCCTTTTTTTGCATGACGACCGCAATGCGCGAAAACGGCGGCGGCGACACGCGGATATAATGATAGCCTTTGTCGTCCTTCAAAAGGATGTTGTATTTCGGGGCGTACTGCTTGATGAGCGAGCATTCGAGCACGAGCGCTTCAAACTCGCTCCCTACCACGATGGTCTCGAACGTCTCCACATGGGCGACCATCTGTCGCACCTTGGCGGAATGGTTCGTTTGGGAGCCGAAATATTGACTGACGCGGTTTTTGAGTGCTTTCGCCTTGCCGACGTAGATCACCTTGCCCGCCTTGTCGTGCATCAAGTATACCCCCGGCAACAGCGGCAACGCCATCGATTCCCGCCGCAACCGTTCCATCCGTTCCTCCATTTCGACTCACCTCCTTTTTCATCAGACTTCTTCGCGTTGGCGCATCACCCACCGAAGCGGATTGTTTTGAATGTATTGTAACGTCTCATCGTAATCTTGTTGACCGCGAATGATGTGGTCGTAATATGACCGTTGCCACAAAGTCCGACCGTAACGATACGTCGTGTAACTTTTCAGTCGGCGGATCACTTCGTGTAGGGGAGGACCTCCGCGTCCTCCCGTGCGATCGATACGTATTAACAGATGCACATGGTTTGGCATGATGACATACCCTTCCACCGTGATCGCATCCCATTCCGCACTTAAAAAGCGAATGGATTCCTCCACACATCGGCCGATCGATGTCAAGGATACTTCCGGGAGGGCACAGAGGCCCTCCCCTACGATACGGCTCAACACACAGGCATGATCTTTGGTGCAGATCGTCACGTGATACGCACCCGCTTGTGCATAATCATATTCTTTCATGCGCATCGGTTTTCGTTTCGGTTGATCCTCCATTCACATCACCCTTTGCCCTCAGTATACCACACATCCGAAAAAACCACAACAAAAAACCGCCATCGGAAACCGATGGCGGTTTTTTTGTCGAAAGGAATTAGTCCGCGAAGCCCGACTGCACGAGAGCGACCAGCGCCTCCACAGCCTCTTCCTCGTCCGCGCCGTCCGCAATGATGCGGATCTCGGTGCCGCCGACGATGCCCAGCGACAGCACGCCGAGCAAGCTCTTCGCGTTCACGCGGCGCTCTTCCTTCTCCACCCACACAGACGACTTGAACTCATTCGCCTTCTGGATGAAAAACGTGGCGGGACGCGCATGCAGACCGACTTGATTCTGAACCATAACGTCTTTAACAAACATAATTCATCTATCTCCTTTTCGTTGTTCTCCTGAGAGAACGGTACAAGTAGAACCGATGCCTGTATTATACCACAAAAGTATGCGCCGTCAAACGGTTTTGTTGCAGTTTCAACGCTTTTTCGGCATTTTTGTACAACTGCCTTATTTTGGCGGAAATAAAAAAGCCGTATTTGTCCATTTTGCCGTATTTTTTTAGTCTTCCTTTACAAAAAAGAACCAACAATCTGGCTGTTTTCACCGAAAATTATTCACATTCATCCGCTTTCTGTGCAGTCTCTTGTTGCACTTTCTCCAAAAACGCCCGTTCCTTTTCGGTCAGATCCGCTGTCTCAAGCAGATCGGGGCGGTGCCGCTGTGTGCGCAAAAGCGACTGTTCACGCCGCCACGCCTCGATGTTCTTGTGATGTCCCGTCAACAGCACGGGCGGGATCTCGCGTCCCTCCCACACCGCCGGGCGGGTATACTGCGGATATTCGAGCAAGCTGTTGTAATGGCTCTCATCCTCAAAGCACACATCCTCCGACAGCACGCCGGGGATCATGCGCGAGACGCAATCGCTGAGCACCAAGGCGGGCAATTCGCCGCCCGTCAGCACGTAATCCCCGATGGAGATCTGCTCGTCGACGAACGCCTCGATCACGCGCTCATCGACCCCTTCGTAGTGTCCGCAGAGGATGCAGATATGCTCCATCTTTGCCAATTCCTTGGCGCGTTCCTGCGTCAAGGTCTTGCCTTGCGGCGACATATAGATCAAATGCGGACGATGTCCCGTCTCCTCGCACACCGCGCGAAAGCAGTCCGCGATCGGCTGGGCATACATGATCATGCCCTGACCGCCGCCGTAGGGGTAATCGTCCACTTGTTTTTGCTTGTTGAGCGTGTAATCGCGGATCTGGTGGCAATGGAACTCGAGGATGCCCTTTTTCCGCGCACGACCGATGATGCTCTCCGACAGCACGGTATCGCACATATCGGTGAACAACGTCAAAATATCAATCCTCATCGTCGAACAACCCTCCGATGGGCGTGATACGAATCACACCGCCGTCGATGTCCATCTCCTTGATGATGAGCGGCACCGCCGGGATAAGCACTTCGCCGTCGGGTGTCTTCACGTGGTAGACGCTGTTTGCACCCGTTTGGCTGACGTCGCATACCGTGCCGTATTCGTGTCCGTCCTCCGCATCGACCACCGAAAGTCCGAGCAGATCGCGCACGAAATAGCGGTCCGCAGGCAACTTGAAGCTGTCGCGGTGGGCGTAGAGCATCTTACCGCGCAGGGCTTGCGCTTGCTCCACGGTCGTGACACCGTCGAGCGTGGCCAACGCGATGTTCTTATGCACGCGGGCGCGCACCTTGACCGGTTGCTGTCCGTTTTCGTCCCAGTAGAGCGTCTTCATCGCCGCGAGCTGAGCCGCCGTGTCGCACCACGGTTGCACACGCACCTCGCCGCGCACGCCGTGCGTGCCGACGATCTCTCCCGCTTCCAAATACATGACCTTGGGCATACGTCTGTCGCCCTCCTGTGAATTTATTTTGCCCACAAAACCTCTTCCGTCTCGTGGCGCATCGGACGACGCATCAAATCACGAAGCGCCGTCGACGGAGCCTTCTCTTCATAGCAAATGCGGTAACACTGCTCGGTGATGGGCATGTCCACCCCGACGTGCTCGGCAAGCTTAAACGCCGTTGCCGCCGCAAAGTAGCCTTCGACCGTGCCGACCTCCGCGACCGCGTCCTTCGGGGAACGACCGCTTCCGATGAGAATGCCGGCGCGGCGGTTGCGCGAGTGCATACTGCCGCAGGTGACGATCAAATCGCCCATGCCCGACAGACCCGCAAAGGTTTCCGCGCGCGCACCGAGCGCGGTACCCAGACGCGCCATCTCGGCAAGTCCGCGGGTCATCAGCGCCGCTTTGGCGTTGTCGCCCGCGCCGATGCCGTCGCAGATACCCGCCGCCAAAGCGATGACGTTTTTGAGCGCACCGCCGAGCTCCGCGCCGATGACGTCATCGGTCACGTAAATGCGAAAGCGCTCGTTCATCAGCAATTCCTGCACACGCTCTGCGGCACTCACATCCTCACAGGCGCACACAATGGAGGTGGGCACACCGCGTGCCACCTCTTCGGCATGAGACGGGCCCGTCAGCGCCACGACGCGCGCCGTCGGTAATGCCTCACCGACCACCTGCGTGAAACGGCGGAAGGTGTTTTCCTCAAGTCCCTTGCTGACGTTGATCACGGGCGTGCCTTCCTTCAGGAAGCCCGCGATCCGCGCGGCCGTCGCCGCCACCGCAAAAGACGGCACCGCCAAAATGACCGCATCCGCCTGAGCAACGCAAGACTCATCGGTCGTCAGTTGAACGGACGGAGGAACGGGCACACCGGGAAGCAGCTTGCGATGCTCGCCGAAGCGGCGAATGCTGTCCACTTCCTCTTGAAACGGCGACCACAGATGTACCGTGTGGTGCATGCGATCCGCCATAAGCGCCAGTGCCGTACCCCAACTGCCGGAACCCAAAACCGCGATGGTCGCCATGTTATTTGCCCTCTTTCTTTTTGAAGCTGATGCGGCGTTCTTCGCCCTTTAAAATGCGCTTGATGTTGCTCTTGTGCTTGACGATGACGAGCGTCGACACAATGACGACCGCCGTCGTGAACGCGACGATTTGGAAGTCGGACAACGGCGGATTCGCCCAATATTTATGGGCGATGAACATCACTACGGAGATCAGCGTTGCCGCCGAGATCGCGCCGACGGACACCATCTTCGAAATCGCAATGATGGTGACGAACGCCGCAAAGCACGACAGCGCGATGATCGGCTGGATCACAACGAACGCGCCGAACATGGTCGTCACGCCCTTGCCGCCGCGGAAGCCGAAGAAGACGGGAAACAAATGTCCCGTCACCGCGAACACCGCCGCCGCATACGCACCGTGAAGCGCATAGGCGGGTGCGCCGCACAGCGGGAAGATCACATACTGCGCGAGCGCCACCGCGATCGCCGCTTTTCCGACGTCGCCGACCGTGGTCGCCAAAGCCATCTTCACACCGTGTTCACGAAGCACGTTCGTGGCACCGGCGTTGCCGCTGCCCTTTTCGCGCACGTCACTTTTGCCGACGCCTTTACTCAAAATGATCGCAAAATCCAAACTGCCGATCACATAGGCCGCCAGCACCGCGATCAGCGTCGGAAGCCATGCGTTTTGCAAAAAGACGAGTACCGAATCCCACCACATAGTGTGTATCCTCCTTATCGGTTATCACGCTTCACCGCGCTCACGCACGATGAAGCGGATGGGTGTTCCTTCCAGCCCGAAGGTCTCACGAATTTGATTTTCCAAATAGCGTTGATACGAGAAATGGAACAACTCCGCCTTGTTGACAAAACAAACAAACGTAGGCGGTGCCACCGATGCCTGCGTCATATAATAGATGCGCAGGCGCTTGCCCTTGTCGGTGGGCGGTTGCACGCGTGCCGTCGCTTCGGCAAGCACGTCGTTGAGCATACCCGTCGCGATGCGGGTCATGTTCTGTTCATGCACATAGTTGATCAATTCATACAAGCGATCGAGACGCTGTCCCGTCTTCGCGCTGATAAACACAAACGGCGCGTACGACATAAAGCTGAAATCGACCATCAGCTGCTTGCGCATACGGTCCATCGTTTTGTCGTCCTTTTCGACGGCATCCCACTTGTTTACGGCGATGATGCACGCCTTGCCCTGCTCGTGCGCGATGCCCGCGACCTTGCTGTCCTGCTCGGTGAAGCCTTCCGTGCCGTCGATCATGATGACGCACACGTCCGCGCGTTCCACCGCCATCTTGGCGCGAAGCACGCTGTACTTCTCCACATCGTCGTTGACCTTGCTCTTGCGGCGCAGACCCGCCGTGTCGATAAACAGGTAATGACCGAATTCGTTTTCCACCTCGGTATCGATCGCGTCGCGCGTCGTACCGGCGATGTCGGAGACGATCGAACGCTCGGTGCCCGACACCTTGTTGACGAGCGACGATTTGCCCGCGTTCGGGCGACCGATGACCGCCACCTTGATGATGTCGGAATTTTCGGGCTCGTCGTCTTCTTCGGGAAGCTGTTCGGTCACAGCGTCGAGCAAATCGCCCGTACCGTGTCCGTGCACCGACGACACAGGGATCGGATCCCCTAGACCCAAATTGTAAAATTCATAGAAATCCGCCGGCACCTCGCCGACGCGGTCGCACTTGTTGACGCACAGCACCACCGGCTTGCCCGAACGCTGAAGCATCGTCGCAACTTCGGCATCGTTCGCCGTCAGACCCGCCAGCACGTCGGTCACCAGCACGATGACGTCCGCTTGCTCGATGGCGAGCTGTGCCTGAAACCGCATCTGCGACAGGATCACGTCGTCGCTGTACGGCTCGATACCGCCCGTATCCGCGAGCATAAACGTGCGTCCGTTCCATTCGCACGGCGCAAAAATGCGGTCGCGCGTGACACCCGGCGTATCCTTGACGATGGACAGCCGCTGTCCGATCAATTTATTGAAAAGCGTGGACTTTCCCACGTTCGGGCGGCCAACCACCGCCACGACCCGTCTTGCCATGCTATGTCCCCCTTTTAATTTCCTTCGTCCTTCATCAGCGCGTGAAACAGCGCCGCACCGCTGACCGCTACCGTCTCGACGGTCATGCCGAGGGCGTCTTCGACCTCCTCAAGCGTCACGTCATCAAGAAACCGATCGCCCTCAAAGCGGAGCATACACTCGGGGATCAGCAAGCGTTCGCCCTCGATCCCTTGCAACTGCGCGATCAGATCGCGTCCCGTCACCAGTCCCGCCACCGTGATAGTGTGCCCGAAAAAGTCGTTTTCGATCGGCTTCACCGTCACGTCGAGCGTCGTATCGAGCGCCTTGGCGACGTTGACAAGCTCCTGCAAAAACGGAGCCGCCGCCGTGCCGGTCGCCAGCACCGTCTTGCGATGATCGGCAACCGGCGCCACCGCCGACGCCGCTTCTTCCGTAAACTCTTCGCGTTGCAAGCGAAGCACCCCGACACCGTTTTCGAGCTGCGGATAGTCTTCATAAAACGCCGACGGCGGAAGCGCCCGCTCGGCGATCAAGTAAAACTCGTCCGACGGATACACCAAACGCTCGCCGCAGGCGGCAAGCAGGCGATCCCCCGCCGCTTCCATCGTGTCGATCACCGCCGCCGCTTCGTCCTTCGTGAACAAGCGAAGCGGTGTCAACCCGTCGCGGTATTTGGTCAGTCCCACCGGCACCGCCGCCACACTCACGAGCGAGGGCACGAGTGCCTCCAGGTCCCGAAGGCTCCGCTCGAGCGCTTCGCCGTCGTTCCAACCGGGACAAAGCACCAACTGGCAGTTGATGCGAAGTCCCGCCCCGGAAAACCGCGACAACCACTTGAGGGCATCGCCCGCAAAGCGGTTGCCCATCATCTTGACGCGCAGGTCGGGATCGGTCGTGTGCACCGACACGTTGATGGGGCTGATGTGCATATCGATCATCCGCTGTACCTCCCGCTCGGTGAGGTTGGTCAGCGTGATGTAATTTCCGAACAGGAACGAAAGGCGACTGTCGTCGTCCTTGAAATACAGACTCTCGCGAAGACCTTTGGGCATTTGATCGATGAAGCAAAACACACACTTGTTCTTGCAGGTGTGTTGCTTGTCGATCAAATAGGTCTCAAACTCGAGTCCCGGTTCGCCGTCGACGGTGATCACGCGCACGCGCCCGTCGTCCTTGCCGCGAAACACCAGTTGGAGAGGCGGCTCGGCACCGTAGAACCGATAATCGAGACCGTCGGTGATCTCATGTCCGTTGATCTTGAGAAGCACGTCGCCCGACTCAATGCCCTTGCGCGCGCAAGGGCCGCCCGCGACGACCGCCGCTACCGTCACCGCCATGCCTGCAAACCTCCCTTTCGTTTCCGTAAAACCCTATACATAAGAAAACAGAGCTCTAAAAAATGGTAAAGCAGAATCTGCCGCTCTTTTTCGCACACCGACAAAGCAGGCGAAACGCCTGCGCTGTGAGGCCGCAAGAGCAGTGGATCCTGCCAATAACCATTTGTTACAGCTCTGTCCGTTTGGGACAATCTTCGACTGCGGAGAAAAACCTTAGTCTTCCACCTTTACAACTTGTTTGCCGTTGTAATAGCCGCAACTGCCACACAGACGGTGCGGGCGCTTATATTCGCCGCACTGCGGGCATTTCATCAGCGCCGGCGCGTCCATTTTCCACACGTTGTTGCGTCTCTTGTCGCGACGAGCCTTGGAATGTTTTCTCTTCGGTACCGCCATGTCAGCACCTCCTTAATTTGATATTCAAAGATTCACTCTGTGTCTTCTGTCAGCAACGAAGCGAGCACCGCCATACGGGGGTCGACCTTCTTCTCGTGACAGCCACAGAGTCCGTCATTGAGATTCTTGCCGCAATGCTGACATAAACCGCGGCAATCGCTTTTGCAGAGAGTTTTTTGCGGAAGATCCAGATAGATATCCGTTTCCGTCAACGGCACAAGATCCAGCTCGTCGTTTTCGACCAGCACCAGCTCGTCCGTTTCCTCTCCGTTCAGCGAGGATACCAGGATGTGTTCCATCCTTGTGACAAATTCGCCGCAGACAGGCGATAAGCAGCGGTCGCACACGCTTTCAAAATGGTAGCTGGCCGTGGCGGTAAACCACAGCATGTCGGCGCGTACAACGATCTCGCCCTTCAGTTCCACCGGTCGTGTCAAGGGACAGTCCCCGTGAAATTCAAACGACGACAGGTCGAGTGTTGCCTCCACAGGCAGTCGCTCGATCTCTCCCGCAAACAGCGGTTTTAACTGCAAAATCATAGTCCACCTCAATTGTCACGCAGATTATTATATCCGCGCGCACGGAATTTGTCAATACATTTTTTGCGATTTCACGCAAAATTGCATTGACTTTGCGGGGTTTTGAGAAAAAGGCGGCATCCCGCGGGATGCCGCCTTTGAGGATCAGATCTCCTGCGCGATGCCTTTCAGGCGCTCAGGCACTTCCGACGGGTCGGCAGACACCGACATCACGACGTTGGTCGAGGCCTTGTCGCACAGCACGCTCAGCTTCTCCACAAACTGCGCGAGCGCTTCCATGTCACGACCGCCGATCTTCAAGGTCGAATCGACAAAGATATCGGTGATATCGTAGTTGCCGGCGCACATACCGGCGATATAGCCGTACAGTCCCTCGAAGCCGACGATGCCGTACTCTTCCGCGACTGCCAGACGCGTTTTATGATTCAGATCAAAGGTCAGCGTGTTGTCCTTCTCGATGAACACGACACAGCCGTTGGACGCATTGGTCGCCGCCGCGCACATATCGAGCAGACGCTTGGTTTTACCCGAACCCTTGTTGCCGAGAATCAAAGTAATCATATTGTTGTCCTCCTTTATATATCACACCGCCGCACATGGCGGTTCGTTCCGAATGGTTTTAACGACCCAAGCGCGCTTCGAGCGCCTCTTTCTGCTCCTCGTAGCCGGGCTTGCCGAGCAACGCGAACATATTCTTTTTGTAGCTTTCCACGCCGGGCTGATCAAACGGGTTGACGCCGAGCATATAGCCGGAGATCGCGCACGCTTTCTCAAGGAAGTAGATCATGTAGCCGAGGGACGCTTCGTCCGCTTCCGGCACATGGAGCACCAGCGTCGGCGTGCCGCCGTCGGCATGCGCGAGCACCGTACCCTCAAACGCCTTTTCGTTGACAAAGCTCATCGGACGACCGGTCAGGAAGTTCAGACCGTCGACGTTCTCGGGATCCTCTTCGATGACGAGCTCCGAGGGCGCCTTGTCGATCATGACCGCCGTCTCAAACAGGATGTTGCTGCCGTCCTGCACGAACTGCCCGAGCGAATGCAGATCGGTCGAGAAGATGGCGGACGCCGGGAACAAGCCTTTACCGTCTTTGCCTTCGCTCTCGCCGTACAGTTGCTTCCACCACTCGCTCATCAGCTGCCAGCAGGGCTCGTAGCTGACCATCAATTCGACCGCGCGACCTTTGCGGTGCAGGATCGAACGAAGCGCGGCGTAGCGATAGCAATCGTTCGCGGCGAGATCGGGATTCGTCAGCTCCTCTTGCGCTTTGGCGGCGCCTTGCATCAACGCGTCGATGTCGCAACCCGCCACCGCGATCGGCAGAAGACCGACCGCCGTCAGCACCGAGAAGCGACCGCCCACGTCATCGGGCACCACAAACGTCTCGTAGCCTTCGCGATCCGCAAGCGCCTTGAGCGTGCCGCGGGCGCGGTCGGTGGTAACGTAGATGCGTTTTTTCGCCTCTTCCGCACCCACCGTCTTCTCAAGATACGCGCGAAGCACACGGAACGCGATCGCGGGTTCGGTGGTGGTGCCGGATTTGGAGATGACGTTGATGGACACGCGCTTGCCTTCGCACAACGACAGCAGGTCGTTGAGCGCCGCCGAGCTGATGCTGTTGCCGGCAAAGTAAACGTCGGGCGTGTCTTTTTTCTTGTTGTTGTAGTAGGGGGATTTCAAAAACTCGATCGCGGCGCGAGCGCCCAGATACGAGCCGCCGATGCCGATCGCGATGAAGATGTCGGTATCGTCCTTGATGCGAGCCGCTGCCGCTTTGATGCGCGCGAACTCGTCTTTATCGTAAGCCGTGGGGAGATCCAGCCAACCGAGGAAATCGTTGCCGAGACCGCTCTTGCTGTGGAGCATTTCGTGCGCCGACGTGATCGACGCCTGCATCGCACCGAGTTCATGCTCGCGGATGAATCCGCCCACGTATCGAGAATCCAACGTAATTGCCATAACAGAAGTTCGCCTCCGAAGTTCGTGCCCCACGGGTCTCGCGGGGAGATTGTATCCTTATTTTACAATATTCTTTTTCGTTTTGCAACACTTTCGAAGTAATTTTTTCTCGCGTTTTATTCATTTTGCCAAAAAATCACCCGCTCACACCGCATAACCGACCGTCGTGCCGCCGAAGAATCGCCAAAGCGCGCGGGAGAAGGTCATCCGCTCCACTTCTTGTGCCGCCACAAGCGGAATGCGGCAGAGTTCTGCGCCGTCCGCCGAGACGACCGCTTCCCCGAGACGCTGTCCGCGCTCAACGGGTGCTTCCACATCGGTCGCCACACGGCACTCCACCGTGATCTTACCGCCAAGTGCCTTGTCGACGGGAAACCCGCCGATCTCCTGCGCAACAACCTCCACCTGCGCCGAAACGCCGTGAAGGACCGCCACGGGATTGCACCGCAAGTCCTCAGCAGAGGGCGTGTACATCGCGTAGCTTGCAAAACCGTAGTCGAGCAGTTGCCTTGCCCCGCTGAAGCGGTCGTCGCTCGAGGGCGCACCGAGCACCACCGCGCACAGCATCAGCCCCTCGCGCTCCGCCGTCGCCGACAGACAGCATCCCGCCGCCGACGTGGTGCCGGTTTTCAGTCCCGTGGCTCCGTTGTAAAACCGCACCAGACGGTTGGTGTTCACCAGCTCCGATGCGCCGCCGCGCAACGAATCCATCCACGTAGTGGTGAACTGTTTGATGGACGGATGCGCGCGCATCAACTCCGCCGACATCAACGCGATGTCGTGTGCCGAGGAGACACCGCTGTCGTCCAGTCCGCTGCAATCGACAAAGTGCGTGTCGGTCGCGCCGAGCTCCTTGGCACGGATGTTCATCCGCTCCACAAACGCCGCCTGCGTGCCGCACAGATGCTCCGCGAGCGCCGCACACGCATCGTTCGCGGACACGATGACCGCCGCCTTGAGCAGGTCGTGCACCGTCATCTGTTCGTTTTCTTCCAGCCAGATCTGCGACCCGCCCATCGACGCGGCGTAGCTTGACACCGTCACCGTTTCGTCCGGTGTAAGCCGTCCGTCGTCGATCGCCTCCATCACCAAGAGCAACGTCATCACCTTGGTGACCGACGCAATGGGAAGTGCTTCGTGGCTGTTTTGCTCGAATAGGACGGTCCCTGTGGTCATGTCCATGAGCACCGCCGATTTCGCATTTACCGAGAGCGCCTCGGGCGCCGCCGTCATCACCGCGAGCATCTCCTCACTCTCCCCCGACGCAGTGTCAAACAACACCGTCGGACGCTCTGCCGCGACGCTCATCGTCAGGCACAGCATCAGGCACAACGCCGCACACACCATTCGCTTCATACACCCATCTCCTTTGTTTCTTCGGTGATGGTATGTATATGCATACCGCTTGTACCGTTATGTCGAATCATAACCACCACTGAAGTGGTGGTTTGCACTACCCCTAGAAGGGGTTGTTGCCGGCTTAGCCCCTATAAGGGGCGCTGAAATGTTATTATCGCATCACACGCACAGCCACCCGTAAAACGGGTAAAATGGATCAACCTGTTCTTGGCTCCCTCTGACGAGGGAGCTGTCCGAGCAAAAGCGAGGACTGAGGGAGAGAAAGGCCTGACTACCCCTCCGTCTGCGGCTAAGCCG
>JAFQFZ010000055.1 GCA_017398425.1 Clostridia bacterium
CATCGCGCGACGTGTCCGCAAAAGCGGACACGAATCCTCCCACCGCCTCGCGGCGGTCCCCCCTCCTTTGACAAGGAGGGTTATGCGGGCGGCAGACACCCCAGGGTGGACTCTCTTGTCCCTTTGGGACAATTCACCTTCTTGCCGCCCCTACCGTAGGGCGGGGGCTCTGCTCCCGCCGTTTCGCGGTCGCGCTATGCGCGACCGTTCCCTTGGGGGAACGCGGCGGCACCAAGGCGCCGCCCTACGTCAGGCAATGAGATTGCGTAGGGTGCGGATTTATCCGCACCGTGATCATCCCATCCCTTACGGGAACGTGACGGCGCACCAAGGCGTCAACCGAGGAGATCGGGCGTTTGCAAAACCGAAATTTCCCGAAAAAACCTATTGAATGTGGCACAAAAAAATGATATAGTTATATATTATGGGATTTTAGTGTGCAAATTCAAGGGAAAGGAAGGGGATGCGACATGAGCTTTCGGCGATGGACGTTTGCAGAGCTGGACAAAGCGGTAGCGGCCGAGCTGGCGAGCGAATGTGAGATCGACGGCTTTTTGGCGTTGTTGCTGAGTGCGCGCGGCATCTCCGACGTTGAGAGCGCTCGGGCGCTTCTCGCCGGCGAGGAAGAACCGGAAGACCCCTTTGCGTTTGCGGATATGGACGAGGCCGTCCTGCGTATTCAGTTGGCGATCGACCGCGGCGAGACGATCGCCGTGTTCGGCGATTACGATGCCGACGGCGTGACGGCGACGGTGCTGATGGTCACCTACCTGCGCGAAAAAGGCGCGAACGTGCTGTACCGCCTGCCCATGCGCGAAGAAGAAGGCTACGGTCTGCACGCCTCGATGGTCGAGGAGATCGCGCAGACGGGCGCGACGCTTCTCGTCACGGTGGACAACGGCATTTCGGCGGTCAGGGAGATCGCCTATGCGAACGAGCTCGGACTGGACGTAGTGGTCACCGACCACCATCAGCCGCAGGGCGATCTGCCCGAAGCGGTGGCGGTGGTGGACCCGCACCGTGAGGATTGCGAAAGTGAATTCAAGATGTACGCCGGTGTCGGCGTGGCCTTTAAATTGGTGTGCGCGATGGAAGGCGACGAGGAATGGGCGCTCATGCGGTATGCCGACCTCGTGGCGATCGGCACCTTGGCGGATGTGATGCCGCTCACGGGAGAGAACCGTCGCCTGGTGCGCGCGGGACTCGAAAAGATCAACCGCGGGGAGCGTCCCGGCTTTACGGCCCTCGCCAAGGAGGCGGGAGCCGCGGATCGTCGGCAGACGGCAAGCTCGGCGGTGTTCACGCTGGCACCGCGCATCAACGCGGCGGGGCGCATGGGCGACCCCGTGCTGGCGGTAAAGCTGCTCCTGAGCGAGACGGACGAGGAAGCGCAGGAATACGCCCATCAGCTGGCGGTGTTCAACAGCGAGCGTCAAAAGAAAGAGCAGGACATTATGGCGGAAGTGACCGCCTACATCGACAGCCATCCCGAAGTGATGGCACAGCGCGTGGTGGTTCTGCAAGGCAACGATTGGTACTCGGGTGTCGTGGGCATCATCGCCGCACGCATCCTCGAAAAATACGGCAAGCCCTGCATTTTGCTGTCGGTGCACGACGGCATCGCCAAAGGTTCGGGACGCAGTGTGCCGGGGTTCTCGCTGTTTGATGCGATCGCGTCGTGCGGGGATATGCTCCTCAACTACGGCGGTCATCAGTTGGCGGCGGGACTCGGCATGGAAGCGACGCGGGTGGACGAATTCCGCCGTCGCATCAACGCGTATGCCGCATCGGTGTGTCCCGATATGCCCGTGCCGGAGCTGGCGATGGATTTTCGCCTGATGCCGTCGCAGATCCACGTCGACAAGCTCGACGCGATGGATCGGTTGGAGCCGTGCGGTGCGGGCAATCCTCTGCCGCAGTTCGGCTTGTTCAAAATGCGCGTGGAGAGCGTGACGGCGGTCGCCGGCAAGCATTCGCGCCTGACGTTGTCGCGCGACGGCGTGAGCGTGAACGCGATCCGCTTCGGAATGCCGCCGCAAACGCTCGGTCTGCAGGTCGGTGACATGGTGCATCTGGCGGTCACGCTCGATCGCAACGAATTCCGCGGCACGGTATCGGTGTCGATCATCGTCAAGGATCTGCGCTTTGCCGATACGGTGCAAGAGGATGTCATCGCGGCGATCAAGCTGTTTGACCGCGCGGTGTGCGGCGAAGCACTCACCGCCGAAGAACGGCAAGCGGTGTGTCCCGCGCGCGAGCACATGGCGGTGCTGTACCGCTGTTTGCAGGCGAACGACGGTTATGACGGCGCATGGGAGCGCCTGTATCATATAGTAAAAGAAGGGATCCCCACGGAAAAGGTGCGCCCGGCGATCGAGGTGTTGCGTCAGGCAAACCTCATCACGGTGCAAAACGGCGGCGACAACGTGCGTTTGACGCTCTGCCCCGTCAGCGGTAAGGCGGATCTGATGCAGACCCCGTTCATGCAAACGATGCACGAGGGGTAATCACAAGAGGCAAGGGAGGTGCGATCGGCATGGAACTGGCGGTCGATCTGATTCGAAGTCTAAACGAAAAGCTTACCCAATGCGACAGGGGCTACGATATGGAGCGCATCGGTCGCGCCGTTGAGGTAGCCTCCGAAGGTCACAAGGGACAATACCGTCGCTCGGGTGAGGAATACATTTGCCACCCGCTCAACGTGGCGATCATTTTGTGCGAGCTGGGCATGGACAGCGAGACCATCGTCGCCGGCTTGTTGCACGACGTGGTGGAAGACACCGCGATGGAGACCGCCGAAGTGGAGCGCGAGTTCGGCAAGGATGTGGCGCTTCTGGTCGACGGTGTCACGAAGATCACCAAGATTGACTTTTTCTCCAAGGAAGAACAACAGGCGGAGAACGTGCGTAAGATGTTCATGGCGATGGGCAAGGATGTCCGCGTCATCATCATCAAGCTCGCCGACCGCCTTCACAATATGCGTACGAGCCACGGCTGGGAACCGCAAAAGCAGCGCGACAAAGCCAAGGAGACGCTCGATATTTACGCACCGCTGGCACACCGCTTCGGTATGCGCGCCGTGAAGGAGGAGCTCGAAGACCTCAGCTTGCGTATTCTCGATCCCGTGGCGTACGCCGAAATCGAGCAGGCGCTGGAAAACCGCCGCCGCACGCGGTCGGATCTGCTCGAGAGTGTGCAAGAGCGCTTGCGTGAGCGGCTGACGGAACACGGCATCAAGCCGTTTGTGGCGGGGCGTGTCAAGAGCATCCCCGGCATCTACCGCAAAATGTATATGCAACAAAAGACCTTCGACGAGATCTACGATGTGTATGCGGTGCGCGTCATCGTCGAGACGGATACCGATTGCTACAACGTGCTCGGCCACGTACACGAGATGTTCCGTCCGCTCCCCAACCGCTTCAAGGACTACATCTCCACCCCCAAATCGAATATGTACCAGTCGCTTCACACGACGGTGCTCGGAAAAGAGAAGATCCCCTTCGAGGTGCAGATCCGCACCTGGGAGATGCATTACACCGCGGAATACGGCATCGCCGCGCACTGGAAATACAAGCTCGGCATCCGCGGAAAGGATCGCCTGGAACAGCGCATCGCGTGGGTGCGTGAGTTTTTGGAATCCCAAGAGGATGCCAACGACAGCGCGGAGCTGGTCAACACCATCCGCACCGATCTGACCGACGACGATGTGTTCGTCTTCACCCCGAAGGGGGATGTTATCTCGCTCCCGTCGGGCAGTACGGTCATCGACTTTGCGTATGCGATCCACTCGGCGGTCGGCAACCGCATGGTCGGTGCCAAGATCGACAACCGTTTGGTGCCGCTCGACACGACGGTGGACACGGGACAGATCGTCGAGATCGTCACCACCTCCGCCCCCGGTCACGGCCCGAGCCGCGACTGGATGAAGATCGTCAAAACAGGCGAGGCGCGCAGTAAGATCCGTCAATGGTTCAAGAAGGAAAAGCGCGAGGAAAACATCGAAGAGGGCCGCAACGCTTTTGAAGCGGAGCTTGCAAGAAACTACATCCGCCTCAACAGCGAGCAATACGACAAAATGCTCGAGGCGGAGATGCGCCGTCAGCATTGCTCCACGGCGGACGACTTCTTTGCGGCGATCGGCTACGGCGGCATTTTGCTGTCGCGTGTCATTCCGCGTCTGCGCGACGAATACGCCCGCGCCGCCAAGGAAGAAGAAAAGGTGCGCGAGCTGACGAACGCGAACCGCACCGTTAAGCACAAATCGAGCAAGGGCGGCGTCATTGTGGAAAACATGGAAAACTGCCTTGTGAAATTCGCGCGGTGCTGTGATCCGTTGCCGGGCGATGAGATCATCGGCTTTATCACGCGCGGTTTCGGCGTGTCGGTGCACAAGCGGGATTGCCCGAACGTGCCTGCCGATCTGCAGGCGTGCGAGCAACCCGAACGCTGGGTGCGCGCGGAATGGGAGGATCGCGTTTCGAGCAGCTTTAAGGTGAGCCTCCATCTGGAGATCCGCGACCGCGACCGCCTGATCGCGGATGTGACGACGCAGCTCGCGTTGATGCACGTCGCCATCTATTCGATCAATGCCAGAGAACCCAAGGACGATCACGGAGATATGCACATCACGGTCGGCGTCAACGGCACCGACCAGCTGGAAATGGTCATTGCGCGGCTGTCGAAGGTCAGCGGCGTGTTGAGTGTGACTCGTGCAGGTAATCATCGATAAAAAGGAGAGAAAACCTATGAACGGACGTGTGAAAACGATGATGCGCGGCGCGTTGGCGCTGGCGCTGTGCGCGGTATTGGCCGTGGGCACGACGGCGTGCTTCAAGCCGACCGCCGACAACCCCGCCGGTACGGTGACCGACGGTACCACGGAGCCGACCGAGACGCGTGTGACGGTGGCGGTGCCCGAAGGACAGCTCGATCTGACCGCGCTGATGGCGACCGTTGACAGCAACACCGCGTGGAGCGAGCTGTCGTCCTACACCCACAACGTCAACGAGGACGGTCGTGCGGTGTTCGCGGTGATGAACAGCGAGGGCAAGGAATGCACCCTGCTTGTGACCTTTGATGAGGCGCAGGACGTGGTGACTGAGGCGCTTCTCACCTACAAAGAGCACGCGCTGAGCGTGTTGTCCGACGACAACACGGTGGCGCTTCGCACCATCATGGTCGCGATGAACGAAGAAGGATAAGAAAGAGGGAACGACGATGAAAACGTATGGAAAATCGATCGCCGCCACGGTGGCGGTGTTGACGTTGGTGCTGACGCTGTTGACCGCGTGCAGCGGCAAACCGAGTGCTACGGTGAACATCGAACCGGTCAAAAACGGTCTGACGGGTCGCCCGACGGTGGCGGTGCCCGAAAAGCAGATGGTGTTCACCACCCTGATGGAAATGAACGGATTGAATATCTCGTGGGAGAAGCTGTCGCGCTACGACCACGCGGTCATTGACGAGGATTCCGCGGTGTTTGCCGTGGCGGATACCTACGGCGAGGAATGCTCGCTGTATGTCGATTATAATCCCGAGACCGATGCGGTCACGCGTGCGGACGTGGTGTACGGCGATATGACGCTGAGCATCCTGACCGATGACGACACCGTGTTGATGCAACTGCTTCGCGCGTTTGAGCAGACGCACCTCTCCAAGGATGCCGAAGCCGCCGCGAACCCGACTCAGGCGGAGTGATCGCGCGATGAGACTGGTGTATCAGCGCGTCAAGTGCGCCTCTGTGACCGCCGACGGTGTGCCGACGGGCGCGATCGAAGCGGGAGCGTTGTTGCTTCTCGGTGTCGGTCAAGAGGACACGGAGGAGGACGGTGCGTGGCTTGCGGACAAGGCGATCGCGCTTCGCGTCTTCGAGGATGAAAGCGGACGCATGAATCGTTCGCTTCAAGACATCGACGGCGAACTGCTTGTCGTGTCGAACTTCACGCTCTACGGCGACTGCCGAAAGGGGCGTCGTCCCGATTTCACGTCGGCAGGAGCGCCTGCCGAGGCGAAGCGGCTTTACGACCGCTTTTTAGATCAACTGCGTGAGCGCGGGGTGCGCCGCGTGGAGGCGGGTGTGTTCGGCGCGGACATGGCCATCGATATGACGGCGGACGGGCCGGTGACCCTGGTCATCGACAGCGAGTGCCGTCATCAACCGAGACGATAATTTTGAAAAGACAGGGCGGTTGTTCTCCTGTCTTTTCTTCGTTTTTTTGAAAGGAGCCATCGCTCATGAAACGGACGTCTTTGACCGTCGGACCGCTCGCCGTGAACTGTTATCTCGTGGCGGACGAAAACGGCAACGCGGCGGTGATCGACCCGGGGGACGAAGCGTCGCGCATTCTGGAAGCTCTGCAACGCGAGGGGATGACCTGCAAGGCGGTGCTCCTCACCCACGTGCATTTCGATCACATCGGCGCGGTGAAGGAGCTCTGCGAAGCGACGGGGGCACCGCTCTACTGTCACGAAGACGACGCGGCGGCGCTCACCGACGGAAGGCGCAATTTGGCGGCGCTGTTCGGCGTGGCGCTTTCGGTGCCGAGCGAAGCGCAGACGCTCCGCGACGGGCAGATGCTCGCTGTCGGCGATCTGCGGTTCGAGGTGCTTCACACCCCGGGACACACCCCCGGCGGCGTGTGTTACCGCATCGGGGATACGCTCTTTTCGGGCGACACGCTCTTTTGCGAGAGCGTCGGACGCATCGATTTTCCGGGCGGTGACGGCGGAGCGCTTCGCCGCTCGATCGCGCGGTTGTTCACGCTCCCCGACGAGACGCGCGTGTTTCCCGGACACGACGAGCCGACCTCGATCGGACACGAAAAGCAGTATAACCCGTATGTATAAAAGGATGAATTGGTATGCAACTGCATTTGTACGGCGGGGTCTCCCGCTATGAACCCGAAAACATCGGACGGCTGTTTTTGCCGCACGAGGCGATCACGCTTCTCGACGGAGAGCCGACGGCGACCGACGAAGTGACGGTCTCGGCGGGTGTCGAAGGCGAGACGGCGCGCTGTCGGTTGCGCCTGGGGGCGTTTGACCGCACGCTCGAAGCGCCCGTTCCGAGGGGGGACGCGTTGCTCGCTTTGTGGGGCAAGCCGGCGGAATTCGCCGTGTCGTCGCTGATGTATACGCTTTTTTGTGCGTTGTTTGAAACGACGCAACCGTGGGGTATGCTGACGGGCGTGCGTCCCGTCAAGCTGCTTCGCCGCCTGACGGCGGCGGTGGGCGAGGAGGAAGCCGCGCGCTATTTTCAAGAGACGCTCTGCTGCAGCGCGGAAAAAACGGCGCTCGCGCGTCGCACGCTCCACGCCGAGGACGCGATCCTGCGTCTGTCCGAGCCGCGATCGTGCAGCATCTATTTGTCGGTGCCGTTTTGCCCGACACGCTGTTCGTACTGCTCGTTCGTGTCCCACACGACCGAGCGCTCGCAACATTTGATCCCCGACTATGTGACGCGGTTGTGCCGCGAGATCGAAGAGACGGGCGCGATCGTCCGCAAGCTCGGACTGCAGGTCGAGAGCCTCTACATCGGCGGCGGCACGCCGACCACGCTGTCCTCCTCGCAACTGCAAGCGGTGATGGCGGCGGCCTCGACGGCGCTCGATCTGTCGAAATTGCGCGAATATACGGTGGAGGCGGGTCGCCCCGACACCGTCACCGAAGACAAACTGAAAGCCATCCTTGACGGCGGCGCGACGCGGCTGAGCATCAATCCGCAAACGCTCCACGACAGCGTGCTCCAAACGATCGGTCGCCGCCACACGGTGGAGGACTTTTACGCGGCGTTTTCTTTGGCGCGTAAGGTCGGCTTTGACCATATCAACACCGACCTCATCGCCGGCTTGCCCGGGGATACCAAGGACGGTTTTTGTCAGACGCTCGACGGCATCACGGCGTTGTCACCCGAAAGCGTGACGGTGCATACGTTGTCGATGAAGCGAGCGTCGCATCTGGTGGTGCAAGGGCGCGAGGAGTACGACGCGGGCGGCGACACGCCGCACATGGTGAGCTATTCGGCGGCGCGTCTGACCGAAAACGGCTACCACCCCTATTATCTTTATCGCCAGAGCCGCTGTGTCGGCAATCAGGAGAACGTCGGCTGGGCAAAGGACGGACACGACGGACTGTACAACGTGTTTATGATGGACGAGACGCACACTGTGCTCGGGTGCGGTGCCGGAGCGGTAACCAAGCTCAAATGCCCCGAAGGAGAGCATTTGGAGCGCATTTTCAACTACAAATTCCCCTATGAATACATCGATCGTTTTGAAGAGATGCTTCGCAGGAAGCAACAGGTGGTGAGCTTTTATGAGTCGTACGGAAGAACGCTTTGAGTGCCGTGCATGTGAAGAGGTGAACGCGCGCATCCGCGCGGATGAGGCGGCGTTTGTCGAGGAGGAGGAGGCGCGCTATCGCGCCAACGTTGAACGGGTCGCTTCGACCTTGGCGTCCCGTGTGAAGGGGTGCTGTCCGGTATTGCTGTGCGGACCGTCGTCGGTCGGCAAAACCACCACCGCCCGTCGGTTGTGCGCCGCGCTTGAACGGCAGGGGGTCGCGTCGGTCGTCGTGTCGCTGGATGATTTTTATCGCGGACTGGGCAACGCACCGCGTCTCCCCGACGGACGCCATGATTACGAATCCCCCGAAGCGCTGGATCTCGTGCGCCTGCACCGCTGCGTCGAGGAGCTGATGCAGACGGGGCAGACGCGGTTGCCTATCTACGATTTTCAGGCGGGTCGCCCGTCCGATCGCACGCGGTCTCTTGTCACGGCGGGGGACACGGCGGTGATTTTCGAAGGTGTGCACGCGTTCACGCCGTCGGTGACCGAGACGGTGTCGATGGGCAGAGAGGTGCCGCGCGTGTTTGTCAACACGGGCAGCCGCTTCCTCTGCGGCGACGAAACGGTGCTGTTGCGCCGCGATGTGCGGCTTGCCAGACGACTGCTCCGCGACGAGCGCACCCGCGCAAGCAGTTTTCACCACACGATGACCATGTGGGATCAGGTGCTCTACGGGACGGAGACTTACATCCTGCCCTACGTGGAGGAGCGCGATCTGACGGTGGACACCACCCTCGGCTACGAGCCGTCGGTGATGGCGGCGCCGCTCCTTGCGCGTCTGTCCGCGCTCGACGGCACGCCCTATGAAGCGGAAGGGAGACGGCTTTGCCGCGCGTTCCGACGGTTTGAGCCGTTGCCGCTGTCGATCGTGCCGCCGACGAGCGTGCTGACCGAATTTTTGGGAAATTGCGATTTCTCTTGCGTTTGAGCATAAGATACGGTATACTGTAATTATAACCTCTGTCAGAAAGGATGACGAAACGATGGCCACGTTTGAAGAGATGATCCTGCGCGCCCGCGATGCGGCGTACACGACCGAAAAGAAGACGACGGAATTCGTCAACAAAACGCGCGTCAAGCTGGAGATCGCGCAACTGCAAAAGCAACAGGCGGCGATCTTTGAAGGCGTCGGTCGCTTGGAATACGATGCCGCCGAGTCGGGCGAAGACATCACCGCGCTGAAGGCGGAGGCGTTCGAGACGGTGCGCGACCTGCAAAAGAAGATCGACAAGTGCCACGATCGCTTGTACAGCATGAGCGGTGCGGTGCGTTGCAAGGACTGCGCGGCGGTCAACGACGGCGATGCGGTGTTCTGCAAAAAATGCGGTAAAACCCTGTAATCAGGCGCTTTTTTCCGCTTTTTGTCGGAAAAATGTGCAATCCCTCTTGCATTTGCTCCGAAAATGGAGTACACTATGCAAGGTGTTCGTCGCAACTGCGACCAAGCAAGGCACGGAAAGGCGCGAGAGGCATGGCGGTAGCATTTGAGCAAAAGCCACGCTACACGACCGAGGATCTGCTCGAGATCATGAAGGCGCTCCGTTCACCGGAGGGTTGCCCTTGGGATCGGGAACAGACCCATGAGTCCATCCGCTCGAGCCTCATCGAGGAAGCGCACGAGCTGGTCGAAGCGATCGACGATCGCGACGATGCGGAGATGTGCGAGGAACTCGGAGACGTGTTGTTGCAGGTGGTCTTTCACGCCGAGATGGCGGCGGAGGAATCGCGCTTTTGCTACGACGACGTGGTGGACGGCATCTGCAAAAAGCTGATCGTGCGTCACCCCCACGTGTTCGGGGACGTGAAAGCGGATACGGCGGGCGAGGTGCTCAAAAACTGGGACGCCATCAAACGGCAGACCAAAGGCACCACCGCACAAAGCACCCTTTTGAAACATTTGCCCCGCACTCTCCCCGCGCTGATGCGCGCCGCCAAGGTGCAGGATCGCGCGCGTCGCGTCGGCTTTGATTGGCCGTCGGTGGACGGTGCGTTGCAAGCGCTCGAGAGCGAAACGGCCGAACTGAAGGAGGCGATCGCTCAGGGTGATCAAGCGGCGATCGACGAGGAATTCGGCGATCTGCTGTTTTCGGCGGTCAATGTGTCGCGTTTTATCCATACGGAAGCGGAATTGGCACTCTCCGCCGCGACCGAAAAATTTATTCGTCGCTTCACCCGCGTGGAGGAGCTGGCGGCACAAGCGGGACTGGAGATGTCCTCGGCATCGCTCGAGGAGCTGGACGCTTTGTGGGACAAGGCGAAGTCCGAAGAAACATGATATCCAACGCGCGAGCGTAGATATACAATATTTTGAAAACATAGGAGGTTACCCCATTATGAAAAAGGCAGAACTCATTGCCATCGTGGCAGAAAAAGCGAATTTGACCAAGAAGGACGCGGACAAGGCGATCGCTGCGGTTGTCGACGCGATCACCGAGGCGCTGGCGAACGGCGATAAGGTCCAGCTCGTCGGCTTCGGTACGTTCGAGGTTCGTGAGCGCGGCGCGCGCACCGGTTTGAACCCCCGCACCAAGGAGACCATCGAGATCCCCGCTTCCAAGCAGCCCGCGTTCAAGGCCGGTCAGGCTCTGAAAGACGCTGTTGCGAAATAAGTCTTGCACATAGCATCGATGAGCCGCCTGCAAAGGCGGCTCATTTTCTATCAACCGAAAGGAGAACGATCATGCGACTGGACAAATATTTGAAGGTGTCGCGCCTCATCAAGCGCCGCACCGTCGCCAACGAAGCGTGTGATGCCGGGCGCGTGACCGTCAACGACAAGATCGCGCGCGCGTCCTACGACGTGAAGGTCGGGGATGTCATCGCCCTGACGCTCGGTCAGCGCGAGGTGAAGGTGCGCGTCGAGACGGTGGCGGAGACGGTGCGCAAGGAAGACGCCTCGACGATGTATTCCGTGCTTTAAAAAAAGAAGGCATATTGCCGCCGTGCGGCGCATAGATATCGATCGTACCCGAAAACACAAAGGAGGTGCAGTCGTCTGTGATCTGCCGCATCACCAATATGCACGACAAGGAAGTCATCAACGTATGCGACGGCAGTCGCTTAGGGTGTGTGGACGACGTGGAGATCGACACCTGCTCGGCACAGCTGTGCGCCATCGTCATCCACGGTCGCCCCAAAGCGATGGGGCTGATGGGACACGAGGAGGATCTGGTCATCCCGTGGAAACAAATCGAGATCATCGGGGAGGAGACGATCCTCGTCAGCCGCCCCATTGCGGAAGGGGCGTGCGTCACGAAGCGCCCGTCGCTTCTGGGAAGCTTGTTCCAAAAATGAAAAAAACCGAGGTGTATCATACACCTCGGTTTTTTGCTTTGTTTACGCAATATTCGTTTGCGTTTTCGGGGGAACTGTCGCGCATCCGCACGACTACGCACCGACCGGTTGGTTAAGGGCGTCGTAGGTGTAGGTGACGTAGCTACCATCGGGGGATTGGATCGACGAAATGTTGCCGTTTTCGTCATACGAATACGAAAACGCTTCGCCGTTGTTGATATAGTGCTTGACGCGGGAATAGGCGCGACGCTCATGGTCGGTGTCGTATCCTCTTCATTATACACACACCGCGCCGCGTTTTCAAGCTATAAAAGGTAACGCCGCAGAGCGGAATGCTCTGCGGCGTGTTGGGATATATGTTTACTCAATCAGAGATAGTTTATGTGCATCGGCCGTAATTGCCCAAGCTTGCTCCTTTGATAAACGTGTCAACAAAAACTCATACAGCTTTCTGTTGAACGCAACTTTTATACAAGTTTTAGACAGGTGTAAATGATTGATGTTGCATTTCAAGGATTCATCCACAAGTTGGTGAGAAAGATATATATATGTGTGCTTGGATCCGACTCGGGAGCCAAGAATTCCGTGAATGTAAAAACCGATTCCTGTGTTGTGAAGCTGTCTATAAGGGATGGAATAGGATTTTTTAAACAAGTTTTTTACTACGACAGCACCATCTTGGAATTCGTACCAGCTATACGCAACACCACTATGTCGAATCATACAATTGCCCATCAACAAGGAGCAAAAAAGGCACATGGCTGCGAACACGATTTCTTCGGTGTCGATATGTTGCCATAACAGCCATCCTGCAAACAGAAGCGGGGCTACTGTAAGAAGAATCATTGAAATGCCTACATATACACTCATATAATCACCGGCATATTTTTTCATATTACCACAAACCTCCGTATCTATATCTGTACCAATCACGAGGACGGTCTTGCTTGTGCGGATACCATCGGCGTTGTAGGTGTAGGAGATGGTTTTATCGGTGGTAGCATATCCGGCGAGTTGACGGCCGTGTTGCCAAGACAAAGACGCGTCGTTTGTCCAATTCAGCGGGTTGCCGATTTGGTCGTAGCTGATTGCCACACCGTCAAACGCGGTCAAGCGATCTGCCCATACCGTGTCGGTGTACGTGTAGGTGATGGTGTCGACAACGGTATTATCGAGCGAATAGGTTTTGGAGAGAATGTTGCCGCGAGTGTCGTAGGAATACTCTACTTGGTCGCAGAAGACTCCCTCCGTCACGGCATTCGCCGTGCCACCTCCCTCAACGAGGGAGGCAAGAGGCTTCGCCGTAGAATTATATGTGCAACGGCGGCATAGATAAATCCGTGCTCTACTGTTTTGCGATTAGTGCACAAGCAAATATACCACCATACCAAACAACATCACATACGCTACATGAAACCCGACATACGCATATCGTGCTCTGAGCAAAATGAATGTGCCTTTTGGAGCAGGGGGTGGAAACCGATACAATTTCTTAAAAATCAATAAAACCGTCATAGTCAAAAGCGATACAATGAACGGCAATATTGTCCAGATTCGATTCAAAAAACGAGGCAAATCATGCGGTGTAGGCAACCACTTCTGGAGCTGAATGGTCAATATCGCTCCTAATAACCCTAAAAACGGAAGAAAGGCATATTGACAACATAAGATGATGTTGCGCTTGTTATCAAAATTATTTTTTTCTTTGTTGTCCATTATTTCACCTTCGTTCACGCCACACTCAATAACCGTCGTATATCCGAACTTGTTATTTTACAATTGTCATTTTCCACGACACAAGCCATCATACTTTCGACCACATCGTTAATATCACTTGTCAGTTCAAAAGTATTCCATTGTTCGGCAAACAATGATAAGCCGACACCAGCGCCGACACCTATAGAATTTGCTCCATGTAACTTATCCGCAATTTCCGTGCTCCATTCAATAGATACTGGCCCAATTGGTACCTCCCAAGCAAAACTTGGATTGGAATTGTTATCTAAATCTACAATAAATTGTCCTACCGAATCATAGTGTACATCATATCCATATGTGCCAGAAAAACCCATACCCAGCCCAAAAGAATATATGCTTGTTTCTACTTTGAATGTCGCACTCCCTCCACAATCATCCCACATATATAAATCCGCTTTTCCTCCACCTCCAATAAAGTAGCAATCCCAACCAAACATAACATAGTACACGGCCGTTCCTGTAGGATCTACATACACAATTGGATTATTTAAGCAATATGCATACATATTGTGATTTAACGACAAATCTCCCGTTGCATAGTATCCATCCGCATTCAGCCATCTGCCGACGTTCGGATCGTAGTATCTCGTTTGGCAATAATACCATCCCGTTTCCTCATCGTAAATATAGCCACGATAACGGAAGGGATTCAACCGCGCAAGGTCGGAATCGGTTTGAGCAGTGATATTACCCCAAGAATCATAAGTGTATTCCACGACATATTCACCGTTCGCATCGATCAAACCGATAACATCGTTTTTCGCGTTAAAGACGTACCAATATTCGGTGCCGTTGAAGATAACGCTTGTACCGTTGATAAATTCGAGGGTGTTTTCACCCGAGGTCAATCTACGCAACGTTCCGTCAACAACCGTGTAGGTTGTTTCAATACCATTGATGGTTTTGCTTGTGCGGATGCCGTTTTCGTTATAGGTGTACGATACCGCCTTGTCGCTGTCGGTGTAAGTGCTGAGTTCACGCCCGTGTTGCCATGTAAGCGTCGCGCCATCGTGCCAGTTCAGCGGGTTGCCGATTTGGTCGTAGCTGATTGCCACACCGTCAAATGCAGTCAGACGATCTGCCCATACCGTGTCGGTGTACGTGTAGGTTACTGTATCGACGGTTTCGCCGTTCAGCGAATACACCTTAGAAAGAATGTTACCGCGGGTGTCGTAGGAGTAGGAGATGGCGTTGTAGGTAACTCCCTCAGCGACTCGCTCCGCTTCGCTTGCATAAGTTCCGCTTGCCAAATCGGAGATTTGGAGCGTCACGCACGTCACGGCATTCGCCGTGCCACCTCCCTCAACGAGGGAGGCAAGGGGTTGCGTCGTGGAATAGTGCTCCGATACAAGTTGATTCAGAGAATCATAGGTGTAGGTGACGTAGCTGCCGTCGGGATTTTGGATCGACGAAATGTTGCCGTTTTGGTCGTAGCTGTAGCTGATGGCGGCGCCGTTGTTGAGATAGTGTTTGACGCGGGATCCACCTCGTCAGGGGATCGCTCCCCTGACGAGGTGCTTTTTTAGGTAATCATCGAATGAAAAGCTTACTATTAATCAACCGTAGCCAGATGTCCTCTGTATACTTTGGGGATTAAATTCATACTGGGATTTGTGATTTTTAAAGAAATTAAATATCTCACAAAAACAATTATCTAGTGTATCCCAAGATTCTACCACATCAAATTCATTTTTTGGGCAAGCATATACCCTCTCTGTTTGTGTGTCAATGAAAATATCGGTTCGTATACCAAACTCATAATTTCGGGTGTATGCACCGCATTTTAGCCATGTATCAGGGGTCATAGGATGGCGAGACAAGTCCTCTACACGCACGTCGAAGGATTCCTCCATTTGAGGGGCTCTAGAAAATGGTGGAGTTGACGGAACACCATAAATACTGAAAAGTATTGATGCGAAACTGTGTTTTGGAGTGTTTAATTTCACGGTATATAAGTTAGCACCATTGAAATGCTCTAACAACATAAGATAGCTATTTGGAAATGGTAATTTATACCGATCCAACAAATTCCTTTTGTAATAAGACTTAGACATAGCTGGGAAAATCATATGCTCACAAATAGGAATAACCCCAGGATTTAATAGTAATGTGCCATTTTCACGAACAATACAAGAGCCTTTATAATTCTCAATAAGCGAATCAATATTATTCAAAAATTCCATATAATCACCTCACAGACTATTTAATATCGTTTGGTGTATGCGCTTGGTACATATCGACCAGATGTAACATTCTTCCAATTTCCTTCATGCGCTAGCAAATGCTCTGCCCGTGTTAAAAACTGTATGTTGGTAGGATCGCCAGCTAATTTCGGATACTTATTCACACTATACATATGGTGCCCGTTATAACCAGAAACTTTTCCCCGAGATAGTAATTCGGCTTTTTCCAAATCGGTCCATTGACGAGATATCCCAGAACCTCCTGATAAAACATCGTTATATTCCATTTTCCACGCTTTTCGAACAGCGGCTCTACGTGCTGACGATACTCCATTACTCGTCTTTGTTACAGCACGCGTTGTATCAGCCAAACCATCTACCGTGTCAGCTGCTGTGGTCAAGGTGTTACTTGCAATTTTTGCACTACGCGTTATCTCTCCAACACCGCTGACGCACGGTACTGCCACATCGACGATATCGCCAACCAGCCCTGCCCATGCCATAGGGTCATCGGGATGGGTGCACACTTCGACAACACTGCACACAGAGGATGTTGCCGTTCTCGTCGTGATTCAGGCGCGTGAGGCGATTGCTGACGTAATCTTTTTGCAAGGCGGTTTCGCCGCTGTCGTAATAGGCAAACGCAAACACTCTTTCATCTTCAGTATAGCGCAGTTCCGTCAAGGAATCAAGAGAATTGTACAAATACCGCACCGTATCGTCGTTGCTGCCGGCACCATGCCGAGAAGCAACGACAACGAGCAAATCAAAGCAACAAACGATCGGAAATACTTCATACATACACGTCCTTTTGCTCCAAACAACCCTCTCGCCCGGGCGGTTGGGGATGACGGAAAAACGCCGATGCGAGGGGGAAAGTTTACGCAATATTCATTTGCGTTTTCGGGAGAACTGTGCTATACTGAAACAGATAATCGGGTAGTATTAACTTTTGGGAAGAAATGAGGGAGAACGGCATGGTGATTTTGGGCATCGATCCCGGTTTTGCCATTGTCGGATGGGGTGCTGTACGTTACGAACGCGGGCGGTATCTGCCGCTGTCGTTCGGCGCGATCACCACCCCGGCGCACACGCCGTTTAACAGCCGTTTGCTCCAAATCTACCGCGACACCAAAACGCTTCTCGAGCGCATCAAGCCCGACGCGATCGCGATGGAAAAGCTCTACTTTCAAAGCAACAAGACCACCGCCGTGCAGGTGTGCGAAGCGCGCGGGGTGATGCTCTTGGCGGCGGAGGAATACGGCATCGAGGTGTTTGAATACACCCCCATGCAGGTCAAGAGTGCGGTCGCCGGTTACGGGCAGGCGGAAAAACCGCAGGTGATGGAAATGACGCGGCGTTTGCTCGGGCTCAAGGAAGCCCCCCGCCCCGATGACACGGCGGACGCCTTGGCGGTCGCCATCTGCCACGCGCAAAGCGGCGCGTCGGCGGCCAAACAACGATTGCAACAACGATAAGGAGGGACGAAAACCATGCTGTACAGTGTGCGAGGAGAACTGATCCATTTGGAAGCCAATGTGGCGGTCATCTGTTGCGGCGGCGTCGGCTTTCGTTGCCGCATCACGATGAATACGGCGCGTCGTCTCCCGAAGCTCGGGAGCGAAGCGATGCTCTATACGATGATGGACGTCCGCGAGGATGCCATCGAATTGTTCGGCTTTGCCGAGAAGAAAGAACTCGACTGTTTCAAACAGCTCATCGGCATCACGGGCGTCGGACCGAAGGCGGCGATCGCGGTGTTGTCGGAGCTTTCGCCCGATCAGGTGGCGCTTGCCGCCGCATCGGGAGACCACAAAGCGTTCACGCGCGCCAACGGTGTCGGGCCGAAGCTCGCCCAGCGCATGGTGCTGGAACTCAAAGATAAAGTCGCGGCGCTGACGAGCAGTGTCGACGGCATCGAACTCCCGTCGGGCAACGCGCAAACGGTCGGCAACGCCGCCGAGGCGGTCAAGGCGCTCGGTGCTTTGGGATTTTCCCAGTCGGAGGCGGCGCAGACGGTCGGCAAGCTCGACGAGACGTTGCCCGTCGAGGAACTGGTGCGGCAAGCGCTTCGTCAGCTTGCCAAACGATAAGCGAGGAAAGGAGACGGATGTCGCATGATCGAAGAGACCGATTACGAAAACCGACTGGTGTCGATGGACTACCTGCCTGAGGACGACGGGGACAATCCGCTTCGCCCCCGCACGCTGGAAGAATACATCGGACAGGAAAAAGTCAAAGAAAATTTACGCGTCTATATCGAAGCGGCGAAACTGCGCCATGAGGCGCTCGACCACGTGTTGCTGTACGGCCCTCCGGGACTCGGCAAAACGACGCTCGCCGCCATCATTGCCCATGAGATGGGCGTCAACATCCGCATCACCTCGGGACCCGCGCTTGAGCGTCCCGGAGACTTGGCGGCGCTCTTGACCAACCTCGACGAGGGCGACGTGCTGTTCATCGATGAGATCCACCGCATGCCGCGCACGGTCGAAGAAATTTTGTATCCCGCGATGGAGGATTTCTCCATCGACATCATCAACGGCAAGGGTCAGGGTGCGATGAGCATCCACCTGCCGCTGCCGAAGTTCACCCTGATCGGCGCGACGACGCGCGCGGGACAGCTTTCGGCACCCTTGCGCGACCGTTTCGGTGTGCTGTCGCGACTGGAGCTGTATACCCCCGAAGAACTCGGGCAGATCGTGCGCCGCTCGGCGGGGATCCTCGGCGCTTCGATCACCGAGGACGGCTCGCTCGAGGTCGCGTCGCGTTCGCGCGGGACCCCGCGTATCGCCAACCGCCTTTTAAAGCGCGTGCGCGATTTTGCGATGGTGCTGTCGGGCGGTGTGATCGACGAGCCGACGGCGCGCATCGCCTTGGCGCGTATGGAGATCGACGAACTCGGACTGGATCTGGTGGATCGGCGTATGCTCACCGCCATGATCGAGCATTACAAGGGCGGGCCCGTCGGACTGGAAACGCTCGCCGCGATGATCGGCGAGGAGGCCGTCACGATTGAGGACGTGTATGAGCCGTATTTGATGCAGATCGGCTTTTTGAGCCGCACGCCGCGCGGACGCGTGGTGTTACCGGCGGCGTACGAACACCTCGGCATCCCCATGGAGGGACAGCAGTCGCTGTTTTGACAGGGGGAGAGATCCTTCTTGAAAGGTGTAAATCGACGGACCGTCGAGGACGACGGTCCCTACTACCCTCCCGTCTCGCCTAACGGCGAGCCACCCTCCCTGACATGCCTGACGCTCCAAATCTTTGATTTGGCAAGCGGAAGTTATACATGCGAGGCGAAGCCGAGTCGGAAGGGAGGGCGAGGGATACCACGATTTTGGTTTTGATTTTTAGGAGGCGGTTTGCGATGAGAGCGGCCGATCGTTGGAAAGACTATGAATTGCTCGATGCGTCGAGCGGCGAACGCCTGGAGCGGTGGGGCGACATCATCCTGATCCGTCCCGATCCGCAGGTCATCTGGGACACGGGACATCGCCATCCGCTGTGGAAGCAGGCGCACGCGCGCTACCACCGTTCCAAAGCGGGCGGCGGTCATTGGGAAACCTACAAACCGATCCCCGACGTGTGGGAGATCGGCTACGATACGTTGCGGTTTCGGTTGAAGCCGATGGGCTTCAAGCACACGGGACTCTTCCCCGAGCAGGCGGTCAACTGGGATATGATGGCGCGCCTCATCGAGGAAGCGGGTCGCCCCATCCGCGTGCTCAACCTCTTCGGCTATACGGGCGGCGCGAGCCTCGCGTGTGCCAAGGCGGGGGCGTCGGTGACGCACGTAGATGCCTCCAAGGGCATGGTGACGTGGGGACGCGAAAACGTCGCGTCGTCGGGACTTGCCGACAAGCCGATCCGCTGGCTTGTGGACGATTGCGGCAAGTTCGTCGCGCGTGAACAGCGCCGCGGCAACACCTACGACGCGATTTTGATGGATCCGCCGTCCTACGGACGCGGGCCGTCCGGAGAGATCTGGAAGCTCGAAGAACAAATTCACGGATTCGTCGCGGAATGTGTAAAACTTCTGTCGGACGATCCGCTCTTTGTGGTGATCAATTCCTACACGGCGGGACTCTCCCCGTCGGTGATGCAGTATATTTTGGGGAGCCTGATCCCGAACGGACGCGTGACGGCGGACGAGATCGGACTTCCCGTGACGCAGAGCGGACTGGTTCTGCCCTGCGGCTCGACGGCCGTGTGGACGGCGAAATGAGGTGACGACGATGGACAGCGCAATGTTGCGCACCGAGGCGCTTTGCTACGCCTACGAACCCGATGAGACCGAGCCGGTGCAGGCACTGTGCGGCGTTGATCTGGCGATCGAAGAGGGCAGCTTCACGGCGGTTCTCGGACACAACGGGTGCGGCAAGTCGACCCTTGCCAAGCATTTCAACGCGATCCTGCTTCCGACGGGCGGCAAGGTGTTCGTCAAGGACATCGACACCGCCGATGAGGAACGCCGTCTCGACGTGCGCCGCACGGTGGGACTGGTGCTTCAAAACCCCGACAATCAGCTCGTCTCCACCATCGTGGAGGAGGATGTGGCGTTCGGCCCCGAAAACCTCGGGATCGCGCCCGAGGAGATCCGCCGCCGCGTGGACGAGGCGCTCAAAACCGTCGGGATGTACGACTATCGTGAACACGCGGCGCATAAGCTGTCGGGCGGACAAAAGCAACGCGTGGCGATCGCGGGTATGCTCGCGATGGAGCCCGATTGTCTGGTGCTCGACGAGCCGACGGCGATGCTCGATCCGCAGGGACGCGCCGAAGTGATGGAGACGGTGCGCCGTCTCAACCGCGAGCGCGGCATGACGGTGGTGCTCATCACCCACTATATGGACGAGGCGGCTTTGGCCGACCGCGTCGTGGTGATGGAGGGCGGAGAGGTGTTGCTCGACGGCACCCCGCGCGAGGTGTTTTCGCGCGTGCGCCAACTGCGCGAGGTGGCACTCGACGTGCCGCAAGCGACCGACCTTTGTTTTCAACTGCGGCAGTACGGACTGCCGATCGCAGGCGATATTTTGACCGAGGAGGAGTGTGTCGAAGCACTCGCCGCATTATTGGGGGATCCGCATGGCATTGCTTGAGGTGAGACAACTGAATTACGTCTACGCCGCCGGCACACCGTTTGAAAAGCACGCGCTGAACAACGTGTCGCTGTCAGTGGAGAAGGGCGAGCTGATCGGTGTCATCGGTCACACGGGGTCGGGCAAATCCACCTTGGTGCAACATTTGAACGGTCTGCTTCGTCCCACGAGCGGTACGGTGGTGCTCGACGGCAAGGATATTTGGGAAAATCCGAAGGCGATCCGTTCGGTGCGGTTTCGCGTCGGCATGGTGTTCCAGTATCCCGAGCACCAGCTCTTTGAAGAGACGGTGCGCCGCGACATCGCGTTCGGTCCGCGCAACCGCGGACTCTCCGAAGAGGAGATCGAGGCGGCGGTGAAAAAAGCGGCATCCTTTGCGGGACTGCGCGAGGAGCTCCTCGACAGCTCGCCGTTCGACCTGTCGGGCGGACAAAAGCGTCGCGCGGCGATCGCGGGCGTGATGGCGATGGAACCCGAAATTTTGGTGCTTGATGAACCCACGGCGGGACTGGACCCGCGCTCGCGTGAGCGGATGCTGTCGCGCATCGAGCGCTACCGCCGTGAAAACGGCACCACGGTGATGCTCGTGTCCCACAGCATGGAGGACGTGGCGGCGATCGCGGATCGCGTGCTCGTCATGAACCGCGGCGAGGTCGCGATGTTTGACACGACCGAAGCGGTGTTCTCCCGTGCGGAGGAACTCGAAGCGATGGGGCTGTCCGTTCCGTCGGTGACGCGCATCTTTTTTGAACTTCGCCGTCGGGGTTACGATGTCGGCGGCAATGTCTACACCGTCGAGCAGGCGGTGGCGCGGCTGTTGCCGCTTCTCAAGAGGGGGTGCTCCTCATGATGAACGGCATCACCATCGGTCAGTTTTTCCCGGGGAACTCACTTCTTCACCGACTGGATCCCCGCGTGAAAATTTTATTGACTTTGTGCTATATCGTCGCCGTTTTCGTACCGTCCAACTGGTACGGACTCGGTATGGCGGTGGCGTTTTTGATCGCGGCGGTGCTGTTGTCGCGCCTGCCGCTGAAGCTGATCTTCAAAAGCTTGAAGCCGATCCTGCCCATTCTGATCTTCACCGCCCTGCTCAATATGTTTTACGTGAGCGGCGGTGTGACGCTGTGGGAGTGGGGTGTGCTTCACCTGACGACGCAGGGTTTGATCGCGGCGGCGTTTTTGGCGATCCGCATCATCGCGCTCATCGCGGGAAGCTCGCTGCTCACCTACACGACGGGGCCGACCGCGCTGACCGATGCGCTCGAACGCCTGATGCGTCCGCTGAAGGTCATCAAGGTGCCTGTGCATGAGATCGCGATGATGATGACCATCGCGCTTCGTTTCATCCCGACGCTCGTCGAGGAGACCGACAAGATCATGTCCGCGCAAAAGGCGCGCGGTGCCGATATGGAAAGCGGCGGTCTGTTCAAGCGCATCAAGGCGCTCGTGCCGATCCTCATTCCGTTGTTTGTGTCGTCGTTCCGCCGCGCGTATGAGCTGGCGATGGCGATGGAGTGCCGCTGTTACCACGGCGGCGAAGGACGCACGCGCATGAAGCAACTGCACATGGGGCTTCGCGATTGGCTGGCACTGCTGACGATGGCGTTGCTCATCGGCGGCATGATCGTGCTCAACGTGTTTGTCACGCCGGTGTTGTAAAACGATTTGACAGAAAGGAACCGATCCGCTATGGCACGCATACGCTTGACGCTTTGCTACGACGGCACCGCCTATCACGGTTGGCAGGTGCAACCCAACGCCGTCACCGTGCAACAGGTGCTGCAGGATGCGATCGAGCGCATCACCGGGGTGCGAAGCGGCGTGACGGGGTGCAGTCGCACCGACGCCGGCGTGCACGCGCGGATGTTTTGCTGTGCGTTCGACACCGCCTCTCCTCTGCGCGGTGACAAGCTGTGCAACGCGCTCAATGCGGTGTTGCCGCGTGACGTTGCGGTTTACGAAGCCGAAGAGGTCGACGAGGCGTTTCACCCGCGCTACGATGCGAAGGGCAAGCGCTACGTTTATCACCTGCACAACGGACGGCATCGGGACCCGTTTGCCGAGGGGTATGCGTGGCACGTGCGGTGGCCGCTCGATGAGCAGGCGCTCGACCGCGCCGCGAAGGATCTGATCGGCACACACGATTTTGCGGCGTTTTGCGCGGCGGGCAGTTCCGTGGAGGACACGGTGCGTACCGTCTCGCACGCGGCGGTGACCCGCGAGGGCGACCGTGTGACCTTTTCGGTGGAAGCGGACGGATTTCTTTACAATATGGTACGGATCATGGTGGGAACCTTGCACGACATGGCGGCGGGCAAGCTCCCTTACGACGCGATCCCCGCGATCTTGCAAAGCGGCGATCGCGCGGCGGCGGGTGTCACGGCACCGCCGCACGGCTTATGCTTGGAACGCGTATTTTACGAGGAACGGAAAGGAGGATGACGCATGGGACGCAAGGCACGTGAGCTTACGCATCCGCGCAAGGAACAGGAGCGCGACCGTGAGGAGCAACGCAAACAGCGTCGCGCCAAAAAACGCCGCGGCAAACTGCGGCTGCTGATGCGACTGGGATTGGCGGCGGTGGCGGTACTGTGCGTTGTCGGCTTGTTTGCCAACTGGCGCGAGATCTCGCCCGACGGATTCGTCGCGTGGATGGAGGACGTTCTCTCCGGCACGACGGGCGGAAGCTGGCCGGTCACGATCGGAGAAGAAGTCAACGATATGCAGGAAGTCGGAAGCAACATGGTGGTGCTCGACGGTACCGCCACGGTGTTCTACAACGGCGACGGCGGAGAATCGGTGCGCCGCACCTACGCCTATGCCGAGCCGCTGTTCCGCGCAAACGGACGCTATGCGCTGTTGCTGGAAAAGGGCGGTAACCGCTATCGACTGGAATCGCGCTCGTTCATCGAGTCGGAGAAAACGGTCGAAGGCAAGATCTACACCGGCTGTGTCGGCAGTAAGGGCGATGTGGCGGTGGTGACCGGCTCGTCCAAGAGCTACGTGTCGGATGTGACCGTCTATTCGCGCAAGGGCGACAAGCGCTATCAATGGCTCAGCGCGGAGTGGATGGTGATGGATGTGTCCTTCTCGTCCGACGGCAACGCGCTGGCGGTGGTGGGATGCCGCTCGCAAAACGGCGCCATGCAGTCGGTGATCTTGGTGTTTGACCTGCGTCGGCAGGATCAGCAACCGATACAGTACATTACCGATGATACGTTGTACACCCGCGTCAACTATACCCCCGGCGGTACGGTGACGGCGGTGGGAGACAACGGATTGCGGTTTGTCAATCCGACGGGCTCGCTCGATGTGACGGTGTCCTACGACGGACAGGAGCTCATCGGCTACGCCTTCGGCGGCAGTGAGACAGCGATCGTCACGCGCTCCTACGGTGCGCAGGAAAGCGGTACGCTGACGCTGTATTCGTCGTCGGGCGATGCGGTGAGCCGTGCGGATTATGAAGGAGCGTTTCGCGATGTGGCGGCGGCGGAAGGCGGCTTCCTGCTGTTGACGGACCGCTTTGTGTATCAGTCGGGGGGCGACGGCTTTGCGCGTCGCGCGGCGGTGTCGGCGGATGCGTTCATGGTGGGCGCGATCGACGGCAAGCCCCTCATTTTGGGACTCACAAAGCTGGAACCCATCGTGTGGGAATGAGTGTAAAGGAGTGAACGGTTATGACGTGGGTGTCGGCGACCCTCGACGGCGTGTTGGCGGCGGTGCTGGTCATATGCGTGGTGCTCGGCTTCAAGCGCGGCTTTGTGCGTTCGGTCGTGCAGATGATCGGCAGCGTCGCGGCGATGTTGGTGTCCTTCTTCATCAGCGGACCGATCGCGCAGGGACTGTTTGACGCGTTTTTCCGCACCGGCGTGCGCGAGACGGTCGCCTCGGCGATCGGCGGTGAAGCGACGGCGTCGGTCTCGACGTTGCAGGGAGAGTGGGGCGCGATCTTCGGACGGTTGCCCGAACTGTTTCGCAACGGTTTGAACGCCACCGGCTCCGGCACGCCCGATGCGCTCAGCGCCACGGTTTCCAAGCAAGGGGCGGCCACCGTCGGTACGGCGGCGGACGCGATCGCGGATAACCTGATCGCACCGATCTGTGTGGCGCTGTTGCAGGTGCTGTTGTTTGTGGTATTGTTTTTGATCGTGTCGTTGCTCATCCGTCTGGTGGGTAGGGCGCTTGACAAGATCTTTTCGTCGTTGCCGCTCGTGCGACAGGTCAACACCGCCTTGGGCGGTGCGGCGGGCTTGCTCCGCGGTGCGGTGTGGGGGATCGTGCTGTGCTCGGTCCTGCACATCTACATGACCATGGCGGGAAGCAGCAGCTTCGTGACCGCGGCGGATCTCGACGCCACGTGGTGGACGGGATGGGTCATGGATATCAATCCGTTGTTCTAAAAGGACGTTAAGGGAGTGAATGCATCATGAAAATCCAATGGGTCTGGACGGTGCCGAACGTGTTGTCGCTCATGCGTATCGCGCTCGTACCGGTGTTTGCGACGTTGTATCTGATGAGCGAGGGGAATCCCGCGTTGCTCGTATGGTCGATCGCGGTACTCTGCCTGTCGGGCATCACCGATCTGTTCGACGGCATCATCGCGCGCAAGTTCAATCAGATCAGCGAGATCGGCAAGATCCTCGATCCCGTTGCCGACAAGCTGACGCAGGTGACGATCGTGTTTTGCCTGGCGGTGCGGTTGCCGCGGTTGTGGCCGCTGGTGATCCTGTGCTTTGTCAAGGAGCTGGTGCAATCCATCGGTGCGCTGGTGATGCTGTTCCGTTCGACGGTGCGCGTACAGCCCGCCAAATGGTACGGCAAGGTCAGCACCTTTGTGTTCTACATCTGCATGGGCCTCTTTGTGGCGTTCCCCCTCGAGGGCGAAAAGGCGATGTTCTTTGATTGGCACATGCCCGAAGCGCTGTTCATCGTGCTGGTGATCCTGGTGGCGGTGTGCATGGCGTTTGCGTTCTATCAATATGCCACGTTGTTCCTGCACATCATGCAGGATTCCAAAAAATCGTCGGAGGAAGCTCCGACGTCGAGCGACGACGCTCGCTGACAATGAATCCCTGAAAGGAGCGTGCAGACATCATGGTTTGCTCACGCTGTAAGAAACGCCCTGCGGTCGTGTTCATCGCACGAACCGAAGGCGATAAGACGTTTAACGACGGCTACTGCCTCACCTGCGCCAAGGAGCTGAACATCGGTCCCGTCAACGATATGCTCGAGAAGTTCGGCATTTCGGAGGACGACCTCGAACAGATGGACGAACAGCTCGGCGAAATGATGGGTGAGATGCAGGAGATGATGGAATCGTCCGACGGCGACGGGGCGTTCGATCCCGGCGGAGCGGCGACGTTCCCGTTCTTCCGCAATCTGTTCGGCGGCACGCCGCAACCCGACGGCGCCATCGTCCCCACCCCCGACAACGAGGGGAAAGCGGGCGACAAAAAGAGTGCCAAAAAAGAAAAAAAGCCCGAGAAAAAGAGAAAATTCCTCTCGCAGTATTGCACCGACCTCACCGCGCGCGCCCGCAAGGGCGAGCTCGATGCCGTGATTGGACGCGACCGCGAGATTTACCGTGTGGTGCAGATCCTCTCGCGCCGCACCAAGAATAACCCCTGCCTCATCGGCGAACCCGGTGTCGGCAAGACCGCCATCGCCGAGGGCTTGGCGCTTCGCGTGGCGGCGGGCGATGTGCCGCCGCGTCTCAAGGGCAAGGAGATCCACCTGCTCGACCTGACGGCGCTGGTCGCCGGCACCCAGTTTCGCGGTCAGTTTGAAAGCCGCATCAAAGGACTGGTCGACGAGGTGAAGGCGGAGGGCAACATCATCCTCTTCATCGACGAGGTGCACAATCTGGTGGGAACGGGCGACTCCGAGGGCAGTATGTCCGCGGCGAATATCCTGAAGCCCGCCTTGTCGCGCGGCGAACTGCAGGTCATCGGCGCGACCACCTTCAACGAATACCGCAAGCACATCGAAAAGGACGCGGCGCTTGAGCGTCGCTTCCAGCCGGTGACGGTGGAAGAACCTTCCATCGAAGAGGCGATCGATATTTTGATGGGCATTCGCCCGTATTACGAGACGTTCCACGGTGTGACGCTGTCCGATGCGATCGTGCGCCAAGCGGTGCGCTTGTCCGAACGCTATATCACCGACCGTTTCCTCCCCGACAAAGCGATCGATATGCTCGACGAGGCGTGCGCCGCGACGGCCCTGCGTAACAAGACGGCGGATCGCTACGCACAGCTCATCGAGGAGATCACCTCGTTGCAAAACCGCGAGAAGGAAGAGATGGAAGCGGAGACGGTCGACTATGAGCAGATGGCGGTTCTTCACACCGAACTGCTCAAGGCGCAGGAAGCCGCCGACAAGATCCGCGAAGCCGCGACGCAGGCTCCCGTCACTTCGGAGGATCTCGCGCGCGTGATCGAGCTGTGGACGGGCATCCCCGCATCGAAGGTGCAGGAAAACGAGCTCAAGAAGCTCGCGCACCTCGAGGACGAACTCAAAAAGAACATCATCGGTCAGGACGAGGCGATCGCACTGGTTGCGGATGCGGTGCGCCGCAGTCGCGTGCAGATCAGCAACCGCCGTCGCCCCGCGTCGTTCATTTTCGTCGGTCCGACGGGTGTGGGAAAAACGGAGCTTGTCAAGGTGCTGTCGAAGGAACTGTTCGACACCCCCGACACGATGATCCGCCTGGATATGTCCGAATTCATGGAAAAGCACGCCGTGTCGCGCATCATCGGTTCGCCTCCCGGCTACGTCGGCTACGACGAGGCGGGTCAGCTGACCGAAAAGGTGCGCCGCAAGCCGTATTCGGTGATTTTGTTTGACGAGATCGAAAAGGCGCACCCCGACGTGCTGAATATTTTGTTGCAAATCCTCGACGAGGGACGCGTCACCGACGCGCACGGACGCGTGGTCAATTTCGAAAACACCGTCATCGTCATGACCTCCAACGCCGGCAGTCAGATCAAAGAAAATCTGATGGGCTTCGGCAAGACGAGTGCCGCCGCCTCGCGCGAGAAAGCGGAGCAGGCGCTTTCGCAGTTCCTGCGTCCCGAGTTTATCAGCCGCGTCGATGAGGTGGTGTACTTCGCACCGCTCACCGAGGAGAGCTTTGTGAAGATCGCCGATCTGATGCTCGAAGAGCTCAAAGAACCGCTCAGCGAGCGCGGGATCGCGTTCACATGGACCGAGGAAGCGGCGAAGAAGCTCGCAGCTGTCAGCGCCGACGGCAAGCGCGGCGCGCGCGACCTGCGCCATGCGGTGCGCCGTCAGGTGGAAAACCGCGTGGCGATGATGCTCGTCGAGCTGGGCGATGCCGCCCCTGCCGCCGTGCACGTGGCGGTGGAGGACGACGCGATCGTCGTCAAAGGTTCGTAACATCACGACAAAGGAAGGTGCATGGCCTTGCCACGCTTTTTTCAATCGATGGACACCCCCGCCGCCGTCGGCGATCGCTTGACGATCGTCGGTCAGGACGCGGTGCATCTGACGCGTTCGCTCCGTTTGACGGTCGGGGACGCGGTGCTTGTCTGTGACGGACGCAGTACCGAATACGACACCGTCATCGACGGGTGCCGTCAAGACGCGGTGGAGCTCCTTGTGCAGGCGGTGCGCGAAAGCCGCGCCGAGCCGACCTTGCAGGTCACCTTGTATCAAGGACTTCCCAAGAGCGACAAGCTCGAATGGATCATTCAAAAATGCGTCGAGCTCGGCGTGACGGAGATCGTGCCGCTCGAAATGGAGCGCAGTATCGTCAAGCTCGGCGACAAAGCGGACAAAAAGCGGGCGCGGTGGCAAACGATCGCCCATGAAGCCGCGGGACAAAGCGGTCGCGGCATCCTGCCGACGGTCGCCGAACCGATGCCGCTGTCAGGGGCACTCGAACGGATGCGGGGCGGCTTGACGATCGTCTGCTACGAAGGCGGCGGCGAACCGTTTTCGGCGCTGATCGACCCGTCGGTGCAAAAGCTGAACCTCGTCATCGGTCCGGAGGGCGGCATCGCCCCTTCGGAGATCGAGCGCCTCGTCCAAAACGGCGCGAAGCTCGCCACCCTCGGCCCGCGCATCCTGCGCTGTGAGACCGCTCCCGTGGCGGCACTCGCGGTGGCGATGGCGCTGTCGGGGAATATGTCGTAACGTCCAACATATATATACTGAACCCTACATACAAAGGAGCGAATCTGTTATGAAAGAACCTGTTCGTGCCGTAGTCGGCGGCGTGTCGGTCGGCATTGCCAATGTCATTCCCGGTGTCAGCGGCGGCACCATGATGGCGATCACCGGTATTTTCGATCGCACGATGACCGCCATTTCCGACGTGTTCAAGAAAAAGAACGACCACCGCGGCAAGGATATCCTCTTCCTGGTGGAAGTGCTTATCGGCGCGGCGATCGGCATCGTCGGTTTTTCTAGGTTGCTCGAGTGGATGTTTGAAGTCATCCCGATGCCGACGGTGTTCCTCTTTGTCGGTTTGGTCGCCTGCTCGGTGCCGGTGTTCCGCAAGCAACAGATGAAGGACGTAGGTCTCCAACCTCTCGGCATCATAATCGGCGTGCTGATCATTGCCGCGATGACCGTCGCAAAATGCGTCTGGTTCCCCGAAAAGCCCGAACTGCTTAACGAAGCGGGCGAAGTCGTCAAGGAGACGTGGCCGCTCCCGGATTTCAACTTCGTCAACTGCCTGATCCTGATGGCGGCGGGCGCTGTGAGCGGTTTTGCCATGTTGCTTCCCGGCATCAGCGGATCGCTCGTTCTGATGATCCTCGGTATGTACGAATACGTTTGGTTCCAGTACGTCAACAACATTTCCGAGTTGCTCAAAAACTTCTCGGGCGACACGATCGTCAAGTTCATCCCGATGGGCTTTATGGCGCTCGGCATCCTGATCGGCATCGTGGTCAGCGCGAAGCTCACCAAATGGGCGCTGAAGAAGAACGCGACCTTCACCTTGAACCTGCTGATCGGTCTGGTGGCGGCATCGGCGGTGTCGATCCTGGCGATCAACACGATGAAATATACCGCCGATGTGTGGATGATCGTCGGCTCGGTCGTCGCGTTTGCCGTCGGCGGCGGCACGGTGCTGTTGCTCGGCAAATTCTCGAAAGAATAACGCAAAAAAAGGACGAGCATGCTCGTCCTTTTTGCTGGTATACGGGGCTTACGGTGCTCACACTTCGCGCGTGAAAGCACGGCCGCAATCGGGGCAAAATTCCTCGTCCTCCGCGAGCGTGTCTCCGCAATCGTTGCGCGAAGAATTTCTCGCGCATTACGAAGAGGCGAGCGCTTGCTACCGCAAAGCCCTCTGACAAAGAAAAAGGAAACCTCCGTCGCCCTCTGGGAGACGGAGGTTTTTTGCGTCGGGAAAAAGCAATCACCAATAGCAGAACATTTGCGACCAGGTGTAGCGGCCGGGATTCTCTGGGATTTCTTGGCATCCGACCACCACGCCTTGGAAGTTGGGGTTGAGGATGTTTTCGCGGTGTCCGTCAGACGCCATCCAGCCGGAGACGACTTCTTCGGGAGTGCGATGGTATGCGGCGATGTTTTCGCCGCCGGCGTAGTGGTTGTAGGTGTCGTATTCGTCAAAGAGCGAGAAGCAAATTTGGCCGTTCGGGCGCGTATGCGACCAGTATGTTTGAATTTCGTCGGCGCGCACGTCGGCAAAGTGTTGCAGTTCCGTGAAGTACTCCAGCGGTTCAAGACCTTCGGCGGCGCGTTCTTCGTTGATCAGTTCAAACACGCGCATTTCGTAGTCCGAGGGCGCCGCAACGGGAGGATGCGGCAGGCGCTCGCCGTTGACGCAGGCGTACAGCAACGTCGCGTCGATGGTGTTGACCGTGCCGTCTTTGTTATAGTCGGCGGCGAGTTGTTCCGTGGCGGTGAGGTCGCGCTGTCCCGAGCAATAGGCAAAGAGATTCAAGCTATCGAACGTGTTGAGGGTCTCGTCGCCGGTCAGTTCGCCCGGGGTGACAAGTGACGCCGCCGAGGCGGTGGGGACAAGCCCGATCGCGAAGGTGGAAACGAGCATCGTCAAGGTCAGCAGCAGGGTGAAAAGTTTTTTACAGTTGGTCATAGTGAGCATCTCCTGTTCAAATGAAAAGGTGTGAGCGGTGGTGGTGGTGACGCTCGTTGTCAAACGGGGTCTCCTCGGGGGACGTAATCAAGTGGCTATCATCATACAAAATTTGACGGCGTTTGTCAAATCGTTCTTGTCCGAGCGTGCGCCGCAGTCATTTCGTATACAACCGATGATACACCGCGGTCGCGGCGCCTTTGTCGGCGGTGATGAGGGTGGGGAGCACGGCGAGCGCTCCGCGCCGCTTCGCTTCGATCAACAGAAGATGCGGTCGCGCGCCGTCTTGGGATTGCACCGTCTGCAGTTTGGTGACGGTCAGCGACGCGCTTGTCAGCGCCTCGATCACGTCGAGCAGTCGCGCGGGGCGATGGCAAAGGCAAAAGCGTCCGTCCTCGGAAAGCAGGCGTGCCGCCGCGCGGCACAGATCGGCAAGGGCGCGGGCGTTGTCTTCGCGGCGCATCGCGTCGCGAAGGGGATCGGGCGAGGGACGCGAGGCATCGCACGCAAAAAACGGCGGATTGCAGGTGACGAGCGTCATCGAACCCGCTTTTGGCATGGCGTTCTCGTCGTTCCAGTCGCATTCGCACACGGTGACAACGGTTTCCAGACCGTGCCGCTCGACCGCCGCGCGAAACAGCGCGCAAAAGGATGCTTCGCGTTCCACCCCGACGAGCGTTTCGGGCGGTTCGCGCCGACACCAAAGGAGCGGCACAATGCCGTTGCCCGTGCCGAGATCGCACGCGCGATCCTCGGCGGTCGGAGCGGCAAACCGCGCAAGTAACAGGGCGTCCTCCTGCACGCGCATCACGTCATCGACGGCGACCGAAAGTCCGCCGCCGATCGGTTCAAACGTCATGGCGCACCGCCTCCTTTTTTGATGGAAAAACCATAGGCGTCCTTTGTGAAAAGGACGCCTATGAAACATTCTTACAGAATGGGGCTGATCGGCTTGCCTTCGGACATCTCGGTCAGCATTTGGTCAATGAGCATGAGGGCGCGGGGCAGGTGATACGGACCTTTCCACATCGAGCCCTTCTGCGTGTGGGACACGGTGCCGTCGCGATGGAGGTAACCGTACCACTCGCCGTTCTCTTTGTCGTGGAAGTGGGAGAATGCATATTCGTGGGTCTTCTCGAACCAATCGAAATACTTCTGCTCGCCGGTCAGCGCGTACGCCATCAGGCTCGCGATGAGCACCTCGTTGTGCACCCACCACAGCTTCATATCCCATTCGAGCTGCTCGCAGGGGCGACCGTCGACGTCGGCGAAGTACACAAAGCCGCCGTACTCCTTATCCCAGCCGAGCTCCATGTGCCACTCGAGGATATTGAGCGCTTTTTCCATCAGGTCTTTGTCGCCCGTGACCATCGCTTGGTTCATCAGGAACCAGGAGTTCTCGCAGGAGTGACCGGGGTTGATGCAACGACCGGCAGGCGTGTCGTAACGCGAGCCGTCAAGCAACACGCTCTCAAGCACGCACTTCAGCTCGGGTTTGTAGTGGTAGTTGATGATCGCGTCCGCCATCTCCTGCGCGACGGCGGTGTAATACTCCGCTTTGTCGGGATCGCAACGGCGCAGAACCTGCGCGGAGCTCACCAGCACCATCGGCACCGCCGACGCACGATCGGCGCGGGTGGAGGCGTAGCCCTTCGGGGTGATCTTAAAGGGATCCTGCTCGGGGGTGCGGAACAGCGTCAGCATATTTTCAAACATGGCTTCCGCCTTGGCAAGAGCGTCCTTGTCGCCCGTCGCCAGCGCATACTCCGCCATGCCGACGACGTAGAAGCTCTCGGAATACATATAGCGGCGCTTGCGAAGCGGCGCGCCTTCACGGGTGGTCTGGAAGAACATGCGACCGTCCGCGTCGACGCAGTACTTCTCGAGGAAGTCCTTGCCGAGCTTGGCGGCCTCAAGCCACTCGTCGCGCTTGCCGTAGTGGTTGCACAGCGCCGAGAAGGTCCACAGACCGCGGCCCTGGAACCAGACGGATTTGTCGGTGTTGTAGCATTTGCCCTTTTGATCCACCGAGGAGATGTAGCCGCCGTACTCGCGATCGAGCAGGTCGGAATTCATCCAGAAGGGGATGCAATCGTTCAAAAGATGGTCATGATAGAACTCGCGGTACGCTTTGATTTTTTCCATGTTCATTTCGAAACTCGCCGTCCTTTTTTGTGTGATTCAGTGGTAAAAACTCCACCTATCATTGTACAAAACGCGACTGTCGATGTCAAGGGGTTTTGCCAATGTCACGTCGGTTTCGCGAAAACACGACAAGTTGTATAAAAATTCGCGGGGGATTTGGTGAGACTTTTTCGAAATGGCGGTTGAAAAATCCGTCGATTTCCAGTACAATACAGATAAGTACGGCAAAAAGGAAGGGATTTTACATAAAGGAGGCAGTACCACCGTGACAGACATTCAAATTGCAAAAGCCCTTGCGTGGTTTATTGCAGGTCTCGTGTTCTTCCTGTTCGGTATGGACATCATGTCCGGCAACCTCAAAAAGCTCGCCGGCGGCAAGATGGAAAAAACGCTCAAAAAGATGACCTCGAACCCCGTCAAAGCGATGGGTCTCGGTGCCGGTATCACCGCCGTCATCCAAAGCTCCTCGGCGATGACCGTCATGCTCGTCGGTCTGGTCAGCTCGGGCATTTTGACGCTGACGCAGTCCATCGGCGCCATCATGGGTTCCAACATCGGCACCACCGTCACGGCGTGGATCGTCGCAATGAACGGCATTGACGGCGAGGGAAGCATCTGGCTGACGCTCGTCAAGCCCGTCATCTTCTCGCCCGTCCTCGCGCTGATCGGCATCGCGATGATCATGGTCTGCAAAAAGCAGAAAAAGCGCGACATCGGCACCATCATGGTGTCGTTTGCCGTGTTGATCTTCGGTCTGGAAATGATGGGTCTCGCGGTCGATATGATCCCGGGCGAAGTGTTTGAGAATATGTTCCGCTCGATCGACAATCCGTTGATCGGTCTGTTGATCGGCATCGTCGTCACCGCGATCATCCAAAGTTCCTCGGCCTCGGTCGGTATTTTGCAGATGCTCGCCATCACCACCGGTTGCATCAACTTCGGCGTGGCGATCCCGATCATTTTCGGTCAAAACATCGGCACCTGCGTCACGGCGGCGATCGCCGCTGTGGGCGCGAGCAAGGACGGCAAGCGCGTCGTTGTGGTGCATCTGACCACCAAGGTCATCGGTACCATCATCTTTATGGTGTTGTATTACATTCTGTCCATCTGGCTCTCCGGTTTCTACGCTCAGCAAGCCAACGCCATGGACATCGCCATCATCCACACGGTGTTCAACATCCTCAATACGGCGTTGCTCCTGCCGTTCTCGAAGCTGCTTGAGAAGTTCTCCAAGATGATCGTCAAGGACAGCGTCAAGGAGCAACCGGCGGGCTACCTCGACGAACTGCTTCTCCAGACCCCGTCCGTCGCGATCGTCGAGTCCAAGCGCCAGATCGTCCGCATGGCGGAAAAGGCGCGGGATACCTTGGTCGGCGCGATCGAGATGCTTGAGAATTTCGACGAAGAAAAAGCCGCCGCCATTGAGGAAGGCGAGTCGATGATCGACGAATACGAAGACACCCTCGGATCGTATCTTGTCAAGCTGTCGGCGGCGGAGCTGTCCGACCACGACGCGGGCGAGGTTTCGAAGTTCCTGCTCTCCATCGGCGACTTCGAGCGTCTCGGGGACCATGCGCTCAACATTCTGAAGGCGGCGCGCGAGATGCAGGAAAAGGGTCTTACCTTCTCCGAAAAGGCGAAAGCGGAGATCAAGTCCATCACCGCCGCCATGCAGGAGATCGTCACCATCACCGTCGACTCGTTTGACCGCAGTGACCTGACGCTTGCCGCGCGCGTCGAACCGCTCGAGCAGGTCATCGACGGCTTGATCGCCACCGCCAACGCGCGTCACATCGAGCGCTTGAAGAAGGGCAAATGCACCATCGAGCTCGGCTTCATTTTGGCGGATGTCCTCAACAACTGCCAGCGCGCGTCCGACCATTGCTCCAACATCGCCGTCTGCTTGATCCAAACCAAGCGTGACGCGTTCGAGACGCACAGCTATCTCAACAAGGTCAAGAATTCCGGTCAGCAGGCGTTTGTCGACGCATTCAACACCTACGCCGCGACCTACGTCATGCCGGAATGATAACGGCAATGAAGAATGAAAAGTGAAGAGTGAAGAATGAAGGAGTCGGCTTCGCCGACGAAATGAAAAACCCGAGGTGCGTTGCACCTCGGGTTTTGTTATTGTGTAGTCGTGCGTCTTGTCCCCCTCTGATGAGGGGGATGTCGAAATCGCGGATTTCGACAGGGGGAGAGACGTTGTTCGCACAAACGTATGGCAACCTTGTAGGGCGGGGAAGGCACTCCCTGTTGAGAGCAAAGACTACCCTCCCGTCTCGCCTTGCGGCGAGCCACCCTC
>JAFQFZ010000056.1 GCA_017398425.1 Clostridia bacterium
CACGCCCCTTTCGAATCCCACCGCAAAAGAAATAGAGGGCATCCCCGATGGGGATACCCTCTATTTTTGGCGGAAGCGGTGGGATTCGAACCCACGAGCCCGTGAAGGCTACCTGATTTCGAGTCAGGCCCGTTATGACCACTTCGATACGCTTCCATATATGTTAACTCGCCGTAGCGAGGTTAACGCTTATTCAGTTTTCTTCTGCATAACGGGCGGCCCGTTATGTCCCATTGCGGTGCCCGAAAACGCCGTTCGGGCGCTTCGCGCAATTCCTCGGCGTTTTCGACCGCGGCTGTTCCTTATCGCTCGCTGCTCCCGCCACCGGCGGCGCTCGCGAACGGAGCCACTTCGATACGCGCACCCTTATGTTAACTCGCCGTAGCGAGGTTAACGCTTATTCAGTTTTCTTCTGCATAACGGGCGGCCCGTTATGTCCCATTGCGGTGCCCGAAAACATAAAGTTTTCTCGAACCGTTCCCTAGTATACGAGGTTTTTGGGGGTTTGTCAAGCAAAAAATGCGAAAAGCTGAAAAATCAATCGTCGAACTGCGTCAGGTGTCCTTCGGTGCGCAGATCGGGGTAGCCCCACTGGCGCAACACCTCATACACGCCGACGGCGACGGTGTTGGACAAATTCAGCGAACGAGCGGCGTCGTTGTTGATCATCGGTAGACGCACGCCGTTTTCGGGGTTGTCGTGGATGAGCTCCTCGGGCAGACCGCGTGTCTCCTTGCCGAACACCAGATACGCGCCGTCGGGATAGGTAACGTCGCTGTGGATGTGCTTGGCCTTGGTGTAAAAATAGTAAAACGGACCGTCGTTTTTCTCAAAGAACTCCTCAAGCGACTCATAGTAGGTGATGTCGAGCAAATGCCAATAGTCGAGACCTGCGCGCTTGAGCTTTTTGTCGTCGATGGTAAAGCCCATCGGCCCCACCAGATGTAAACGCGCACCGGTCGCGGCGCAGGTACGGCTGATGTTGCCGGTGTTTTGCGGGATTTCGGGTTCGACCAGAACGATGTTGAGTGTCGGCATGAGAGCTCCTCCTTGCGTGCGTATGACGCTATTGTAGCGCAAACGCGCGCATTATGCAACCCTTTTCGGTCATACTAACCGCAGACGGGCGAGGTTGCCCGCATCATCGAACAAACGGAGGATGCAAGCATGAGCAGGAGCAGTATGAATTTTCTCAAAGGAATGGGACTCGGCGCGATGGCGGGATGCGTGACGGGCATCGTCGGCGTGTGCTATATCAAGCGCCATCGTCGCGGCATGAAAAAGCGTGTCAGCAAAGCCCTTCGCAACGTGAGCGATCTGGTGGAAAATGTCAACGGAATGTTTTAAAAGAGTGTAAAAAAGTTGTAAACCCCCTTTACGAATTGCTATTTTTCGTGTATGATACCATCTGTATGGGTGTATCATACGCTACTTATATATGAAAAAGGAGGGGTTTGCATGAGTGAGAGATTTGATGATCTTGAAGAAATGCATATTCCCGATTCAGCTAAAAAAAGTGCCGCGGCATCCGCGGGATACGAAGAGGTCACGGCGGCGGTCGATCTGGACAACGACGTGCTGGTTCCGACGAGTGTGAAAGCGAGGCCGCCCGTAGCTCCCAAGGCAAAAGGCAAGAAGACCGCGAACCAACCGTCCTTCAAAACGCCGCAAGCGGCCGCCGCGGCGCAAAAGCGACGCAACGAGACGATCGCCATTGTGGCGGGATGCGTGGCGGTGTTTTTTGTGATCGGTTTTCTTATCGTGGGCGTGTTCACCGACTGGTTCAGAGCTTGGTTTTCCCCGTTCCCGGCACCGAGCGGCGGCGTCACTCCGGGCGGCAGCTACACCGCGCAGGTGAAGATGGCACAGCCCGACGCCTCCAAGACGGCGTTTTTGAACGAAAGCAACATCCCCGAGTTGTCCTCCGAGGGCGTCAAGGGTCTGCTCAAGCAGGCATACTACACGGTCGACGGTGATCTGGCGGTGGTTTTGAACCTCTCCAACGGCACGTCATCGGAGCAAGAAGTCGTGCGTATCAACGCGCGCGTGTTCAACGACAAGGATGAGACGGTCGCGCAACAGACGGTCGACAGATTCGACCCGAAGTGTGTGGTGCCGGCGATGGGACACGGAGACATCTATTTCGTCATCGATCGTTCCAACGTGGTGCTTCGCAACGACCCGCTTTCGAAGCTCGGCGTGATGCTCGAGATCGCGTCGAACGGTGGTGCCAACAACGACAGCGGTGCACAGGTCGGCAACGGCCCGAAGGACATTGCCGTCGGTCGCTCGTATTATGAGAATCTGGGCAATCGTCCCGAGCTGTCCGAAGAAGGCATCAAAGCGACGGTCATCCGCGCGCGTTACACCAACGACGGCTCGCTCGCCATCTGCTTTGCGCTGTCCAACGGCACGGCGGAAAAGCGCAACGTGTCGAAGATCGATCTGCAGCTTTTGAACGGCAACAGCGGCGCCACCATCGTGAGCTACGCGTTCGATCATTTCGAGACACCGTGCCACGTGGAGTCGAAGGGCTTTGCAGAGGTGGAGCTGATCGTCGACGCGTCCTATGTCTCGCTGTCGGACGATCCGTTGTCGTCGTTGACGACGACCATCAGCGTGTCGTCCAATCCGCTCGAGTAAAACAAATACCAAGCGTAAAGCTTCCGTTTCGGGAGCTTTACGCTTTATGCTTTGAATCACGCTACATAAGGGAGGATACCATCCATGATCGAGGTCAAAAACCTTGTCAAAAAATACGGATCGCATCTGGCGGTGGATAACATCAGCTTCCGCGTGGAGGAGGGCGAGATCCTCGGCTTCCTCGGCGCGAACGGCGCGGGCAAATCCACCACCATGAACATCCTGACAGGCTATCTGTCGGCGACGGCGGGTACGGCGATCATCTGCGGGTACGATGTGCTCGAAGATCCCGACAACGCCAAGCGCAACGTCGGCTATCTGCCCGAGTTGCCGCCGCTCTATCTCGACATGACGGTGAAGGAATACCTGCGCTTCATGTATGACCTCAAAAAATGCAAACTGCCGCGCGAGCAACATCTCAAGGAGATCTGTGAACTCGTGAAGATCGACCACGTGTACGGTCGTTTGATCAAGAACCTTTCGAAAGGTTATCGCCAGCGCGTCGGCTTCGCGCAGGCGCTCATCGGTGACCCGAAGGTGTTGATTCTCGACGAGCCGACGGTCGGTCTCGACCCGACGCAGATCGCCGAGATGCGCTTGCTCATCAAGCGTCTCGGCAAGCATCATACCGTCATCCTCAGCTCCCACATTTTGTCGGAGATCGAGTCGGTGTGCGACCGCATCGTCATCATCCATGCGGGACACATCGTCGAGGACGACACGGCGCAAAACCTGCTCGATAAATATTCGGCGGATCACCGCCTGTTCGTGACCGTCGTCGGTCCCGAGCGCGAGGTGACGGCACTCCTCAAGGGTCTGCCCGAGGTGACTCACGTCGAGACGATCGCCCAACGCGGTGAGGGCGCCGTGGAATACGCCGTCGAAGCCGCGCGCGGTGCGGACGTGCGTGCGGAGATGTTCCGTCGCCTTGCGGACCGTCAATGGCCGCTCATCGGTTGTGCGTCGCGCAAGCTGTCGCTCGAGGAAGTGTTCTTGATGCGCACGCAACAATTGTCCGCAACGAACCAAGAGAAGAGAGGAGGACGCGCCAAATGATTGCGGTTTTTAAACGAGAATTTCGTTCCTATTTCACCACCCCCGTGGGCTATGCGGTCATGGCTATCCTGCTGTTCTTCTCGGGTCTGTACTTTACGCAATACAACCTGGAAGGACACAGCACGAGTCTGATGGGCGTGTATGCCAATCTGTTTTCCATCGTCGTGCTGGTGGTGCTTCCGATTTTGACCATGCGCGCGTTCAGTGAAGAAAAACGCCAGCGCACCGATCAAGCGCTGTTCACCGCCCCCGTCAGTCTGACGGGCATCGTGATGGGCAAGTTCTTGGCGGCGATGGCGCTGTTTGCTTTGGCGCTGTCGGTCACGTTTGTCTATGCCATCGTCATCGCGACGCAGGTCACCCCCGATTGGGCGGTCATTATTGCCAACTACCTCGGCATGCTGTTGATGGCGGGCTTGGTCGTGGCGGCGGGGTTGCTGTTCTCGAGCTTTACCGAAAGTCAGTTTGTCGCAGCGATCATTACCTTCGCCTTTTCCTTCATGCTTATGATGATCGACACCTTGGCACAGTTGACGGCGGCTACGCCGTGGCTGTCCGAGGCGATCTCCTTCATGTCGGTGCAGACGCGTTACACCGGCTTCACCCAAGGCATGATCCATTATGACAACGTATTTTTCTTCTTGAGTATGCAGGCGCTGTTCCTCTTCCTGACGGTGCGCGTGCTGGATACCAAGAGATGGAACTGAGAGGAGGGGACGATCCATGAATGAACAGAACAAGCAAAAGCATCCGTCCTCTCGCAAAGCGCATTTGCGCGTGATGGCGATCCTCTCGATCGTCGTCGTGGTCGTGGGGATCGTGGCGCTGAACATCGGCATGGATGTGCTTGAGAAGCAGATGCCCATTGCCGTTGACCTCACCTCCGACAGCACCTTCACGATGAGCGACAACAGCGTGACGCTCGCCAAGGGTATCGGACAAAACGAGCAGATCGGCAACACCGAGATCGTGGTATTTGTCAACGAGAAGCTGTTTACCAACAACGATTACACGTCCTACCCGATGATGTACGAACTCAAGGAAGTGGCGATCCAAAGTGCCGGTACCGCCGACGGTCAGCAGATGTACAACCGTTTGCTCGAGTCGTTTGAAACGGTGCTCGACCAGTTCTATTATATGCTCAAGCAATATCAAGTGGAGTCGGGCGGCAAGATCACCCATCGCTTCATCGACGTAGACGCGAACCCCGCCCTCGCCGCCGCGTACCAAGAGTACGAGATCGGCGCGGGTACGGTGCTGTTTTTGAACGAAGACGGCACCCGCTCGCAGAAGTTCGAGCTTCTCAACATGATCTCGCTGGATCAGCAGGCGTCCACGACGGAATACAACTCCGACGCGGAGCGTCTGGTGGCGTCGTGCCTTAATCTTGTGACGGCGGTCGACTCCAAAAAAGCGACCTTCCTGCTCGGTCACGGGGAGGACGATACGCTCGTCAACACTCTGCAACAATTTTTGGTCAACAATGCGTGCGATGTGGCGGCGCTGGATATCACCGCTTCCAAAACGCCCGAGGAGGACACCGACGTGTTCGTCATTGCGGCACCGACGGTGGATTATTCCGCCGAGGAGATCGCGCTTTTGCGCAAATGGCTCGAAAACGACGGCAAACGCGGACGCGACCTGCTCGTGGTGACCGATCCCTCCGCCAAGCTCCCGAGCCTCTATGAAATGGTGGGCGACGAATACGGCATCGTCGTGACCGACGACCTCGTGTGCGAGACCGATTCCGCCAATCTCTACAACAACAACACGCTCTATCCGTACGGTACGATCGAAAGCACCGAACACGCTTCGGCGGCGGGTCAGCGCGTGCTGATGCCGATGACGCGCGCGTTGAAGCTGACGGTGACCTCCTCGACCGAAGCGGCACTCTACGCGAAACCCATCGTCACCTTTGCCGACACGACGAAGGTGCAAACGCTCGCGGATCTCGCGGCGGGCAAGGTGCAGATCGAAGACTACAAAACGCCTGAGACGACCCCCGTCGTTGGTGCGGCGTACACGACCGTTCGTCAGTACGACAACGATACCAAGCAGTGGCTGAACACCGATGTGATGGTGTTCGGCAGCTCGGTGGCGCTGTACCAAAACACCATGAGCCTGCCTTCGGCTGTGAACAACGAAGCGGCGTTCCTCGACACGTTCCGCGGTCTGTCGGATCTTGAGAGCGTCATCTCCATCTCGAGCCGTTCGCTCGCTAAGGATACCATCGATTTCGGCAACAGTTCCACGCAGAACACCTTGTCGATCGTGTTTATGTGGGTGCTCCCGCTGCTGATGGTCGTGATCGGTACGGTCGTGTTTATTAGGAGAAGAAGCTTATGAGAAAACGTCAACGCAACCTCATCATCGCCGTGGCGGTATTGCTGGCGCTGATTGGGGCGTTTGTGGGCTTCGGCATCGTCTTCGGTTGGTTCTCGCAGGAGACGACCGACGAGACCGACACGACCGCGACCACGACCACTGCTCCGCTCAAAAGCGAAGAAGAAATGACCTACGGCGAGGCGCTCTACGACCGCACGAAAAATGCACAAGGCGGCGCGGTGAGCCAACCGATCCGCGAGATCGCGATTCAAAATCACCGTGACAGCTACAAGGTGATCACCCGCAGTGACAACACGATGGCCGTCGAAGCGTACCAAGATCTGCTCACCGACACGATGTCCATCGATACGCTGTGTGGGTATCTCTCGACGTTGCGCGTGCTGAAAACGCTCGAGCCGACAGAGGATACGGCGCAGTTCGGCTTTGCCGACCCGAGCGCCACGGTGACCGTCACGTTCTACGACGACACGACCGAGACTCTGGAGATCGGCAACGCCTCGCAGGGCACGGTCGGTTACTATGCCCGCCGTCAAGGCGATGATCACGTGTACATCGTGCACAGCGATATCGCCGAAAGCCTGCTTGCCGAGGGCAAATCCTTCATCGGCAAATCGCTCATCGGCGTGCCGCCGCGCAACGCCGACGACACGACGGGACAGGCCCAGCTCCTGCAGTTGTGGTTGACCGGTCGTTGCCGCCCCACCCCCGTGGAGATCGCGGTGGACACCGACGGTGAGCATGCGAGCATGACCTACGTCTCGACCTACGTGATGAAAGCGCCGTACCTGCGTGCGGTGGATTCCGATGCGTTCCATGTGACGGCGTCGACGATGACGTCGCTTACGGCGGTCGGTGTGGAGTGCCCGCATCCGACGACGGATCAGCTCGCAGAGTATGGACTCAGCGACCCCTATTCCGTGGCGGCGTTCACGCTGTCGATCGTCTCGACTGCATCGGGCGAAAACGGCGGATCGGTGTCGACCCACTACAACGACCGTGAGCATATGATCCTCCTTGGCAACAAGGACGAAAACGGCAACTACTATGCATTGGTGGACGGCTACGACACCGTCTACCTGCTGTCTCCTGCGTCGGTGCCGTGGGCGGAGGCGACCCATCTCACCCTGATGAGCAAACTGCTCTTCATGAAAGCGATCACCGAGGTGGACGAGATCGCCATCCTGCACGACGGTACCGAGACGGCGTTTAAGCTCGAACATCGCCCCGAAGCCGAGACCCGCGACGAGCAGATGATCGTCACCGCAAACGGCAAGACCTACAGCACGCGCGATTTCCGCACGTTGTATCAGTTGATGATCAGCGTCAAGCGCGTGGCAGAGAAGGAAGCGGGAGCGACGGTCAGCGGCGAGCCTGTCTTGCGTTTCAAGCTGACCTTCAACGACGGCACCGCCCCGATGACGGTGTCGATGTACCCGATGACCGCCAGCCGCTATCTGTGCGTGACCGACGACGGCGAACAGACCGCCGTCAGCATCCGCGACACGGAAACGTTCCTGACGCAGTACGAAAACTACCTCAAGGGCGAACCGGTGTACAGCCAGTATTAAGGGCAGTGAATAGTGAAAAGTGAATAGTGAAGAATGAAGGAGTCGGCTTCGCCGACGGAAATGAGAAAAAAGACGAGGTGCAGTTGCACCTCGTCTTTTTTGATGGGAATGCGCCTTGCCTCCCTCATTGAGGGAGGTGGCAAAACCGCAGGTTTTGACGGAGGGAGTTTTCGTATGAAAACACGGCGGCACCAAGGCGCCGCCCTACGCGTCAACCGGATGAAAACGGTGGCAACCGCCTTGCCTCCCTCATTGAGGGAGGTGGATTTCGGCGAAGCCGAAAGACGGAGGGAGTTTTCGCACAAAACGGGTGGCAGGCACCCCAGGGTGGCCTCTCTTGTCCCTTTGGGACAATTCACCTTCTTGCCGCCCCTACCGCTCGCTTGAGACAACCCCGTAGGGAACGGCCTGCGTGCCGTTCCGTTTGAAAGACGGAGGGAGTTTTCGTATGAAAACACGGCGGCACCAAGGCACCGCCCTACGCTAACCAATGGCAACCTTGTAGGGGACGATGCCCACTGTCGTCCCGCGCATCCGTTTCGGATGCGGTCGTGCGGATGCACGACAACTGCAAAAAATCTCGCAAATGCGCTGTCTCCTCCATCGGGAAAATGCACAAAAGCCGCTTGCTATTGTGATTTTTTTGACAAAATCCAAAAAAAGATGCAAACCACCATTGCAAAACGGCGAAAAATAGGGTACAATGAAGTATAATCCCGAAGTTGGAGGCGTCTGCGCTTTTGATACACGGGAAACAAATCCGAAAAAGGAGGAACCGCTTTATGCAAAAGAAAAGAAGCTCTCTGCCTTTCAAGGGTACGCCGGAGCAAGAAGCTAAGCTCAAAGCGATCATTGAGGCTCACAAGCATGACTCCAGCTATCTGATGAAGGTCATGCAGGAGGCGCAGGATATTTACGGCTATCTGCCGTTCGAGGTGCAGGAGATGATCGCCGAAGGTATGGGCGTCTCGGTCGAGAAGGTCTACGGCGTTGCGACGTTCTATGCGCAGTTCTCGCTGTCTCCGAAGGGCGAATACAACATTTCCGTCTGCCTCGGCACCGCTTGCTACGTCAAGGGTTCGGGCGACATCTTCAACAAGCTCTCCGAGAAGCTGGGTATCGGCGCGGATGAGTGCACCGCGGACGGTCGCTTCTCGCTGACCGCTTGCCGTTGCATCGGCGCGTGCGGTCTGGCTCCCGTCCTGACCGTCAACGAGGACGTGTACGGCCGCTTGACGGTGGATGACGTCCCCGAAATTCTCGCCAAATACGGCGCGTAAAAAAGGAACGAAAAATTATGGAAATTCGTCAGATCCAAGAAGTGCTCGAAGCGCAGATGATCGTCGGTGAGGATTCTCTCGACAAGGACGTTCATTCGGCGTGCGGCAGTGATATGATGAGCGATGTGTTGGCGTATGTGAAAGATCAGGCGGTCTTGCTGACCGGTCTGGTCAACGCGCAGGTCATTCGCACCGCGCAGATGATGGATATGATCTGTGTGGTGTTCGTCCGCTCCAAACAGCCGACCGCGGATATGGTCGAGCTGGCGCAGGAGGCGGGCATCACGTTGATGTCCACCAAAAAGCGGATGTATGAGGCGTGCGGTCTGCTGTATGCATCGGGACTCGGAAACGGAGCAGGCGCATGAGTGAAGAAGCGTTGCGCTTTCATTTCGACGTAGACGGGGACGATTTCACGTCGGCGGGGCAGGCGTCGGTGCAGGTCAAAAAACTCCTGCGCGAGCTGGGCGTCTCGACGGACGTGATCCGTCGTGTCTCGATCGCGATGTATGAAGGCGAGATCAACATGGTCATCCACGCCGGCGGCGGCAAAGCGGATGTCATCGTGGACGAAACCGCGGTGACCATCGTGCTGACCGACGAAGGACCGGGTATCCCGAACATCGCGCAAGCGATGCAGGAGGGCTACTCGACGGCGCCCGACAACGTGCGGTCGCTCGGCTTCGGTGCCGGCATGGGTCTTCCCAACATGAAGCGTTACACCGATCACATGGAGATCGAATCACAGCTCGGTCAAGGCACCGTTATCACGATGCGTGTGGATCTTTGAGCCGTGCTTCTCAGTTTGGTTAATAGGGGATAACAGGACATATGAATAGGTACGAACATTCCGTCTGCTTGGACGTATCCAAGTGCAACGGGTGTACCACGTGTTTAAAGCATTGTCCGACCGAGGCGATCCGTATCCGCGATAAACACGCGGTGATACAGGCGGAAAGGTGCATCGACTGCGGTCAGTGCATCCGGGTATGCCCGAACCAAGCCAAAAAGGCGAATTATAAAAAACTCGAAGCCATGGACGGCTTCCGATGGAAGATCGCGCTTCCCGCGCCCTCCCTCTACGGTCAATTCGAAAACCTAGGGGATGTGGACTATGTGCTGCAGGGACTTCTCGACATCGGCTTTGATGATGTGTTTGAGGTGTCGGCGGCGGCGGAACTGGTGTCGGCGTACACGCGCCGCTACATTCGCCAAGAGGGGGTCAAGCGCCCCATCATCAGCTCGGCGTGTCCGGCGGTGGTGCGGTTGATCGCGTTGCGTTTTCCGTCTCTCTACGACAACATCATGCCCATCCTCCCTCCGATGGAGGTGGCGGCATTGCTGGCGCGTGAACGCGCCAAAAAGGATCATCCCGAGCTGAGGGACGAGGACATCGGCGTGTGCTTCATCTCGCCGTGTCCCGCCAAGGTCAGCTATGTGGAGCAGGGATTCGGCTCCTACAAAAGCGGCGTCGACTGCGTGGTGGCGATGAAGGATATCTACTTCGCGCTCATCAACGTCATGTCCCCCGACAAGGTGCCCACCCCTGTGAGCCATTCGGGTATGATCGGCATCAGCTGGGCGACTTCCGGCGGCGAATCGTCGGCCGTATTCAACGACAGTTATCTGGCGGCGGACGGCATTCGCAACGTCATCGACGTGCTCGACGAGATCGAGACCGGCAAGCTCCCCCATCTGGAATTCATTGAACTCAACGCCTGCGAGGGCGGCTGTGTCGGCGGTGTGTTGGCGGTGGAAAACCCCTACATCGCGAGGACGCGGTTGCAATCGCTTCGCCGTTATTTGCCCGTGTCGCAGAACTTTCTGCCTGAGGACGAGCACAACACCATCCCCGAAGAACTGCTCTTCGGAGACAAGCCCGTTTGCCGTCCCATCACGCGCCTGGCGGACAGCATGGTGGAATCCATGCGCCGCATGAGTGAGATCCATCGCTTGTGCGCGGATCTGCCGGGACTGGACTGCGGTTCCTGCGGTGCACCGACCTGCCGCGCGTTTGCGGAGGATGTGGTGCGCGGGGAAGCGGCGACGGATGACTGTGTGATCCGTTTGTGCGAACAGCTCAAGGCCGAGTGTGCCGAGCTTCGCCGCCGTCGTATCGGACCCGTGCGAAAGGAGAAGGAAGAATGACCGTAGCCACCTTGATCGAACGCCTGTCCCTGGAAGCGATCACCGTTGCCGACCCCGACCGTGAAGTGACGGGCGGCTATGCCGGTGACCTGCTCAGCTGGGTGATGGGACGCGCGCGCGAAGGCGACGCGTGGATGACGATCATGACCAACATCAACGTGGTGGCGGTCGCTTCTTTGAGCGACGTGGCGTGCGTGGTGCTCGGCGAAGGCGTGACGGCGGCGGAGGACGTGGTCAAAGCGGCCGCGACCCGCGGCGTGACGCTTCTGCGTTCCGACAAACCGACCTACGAGCTGTGCGCCTTGGTACATACGGCGCTCGCAGAGGCGGCGTCATGAACCGCTATTATTACGATTTGCACATGCATTCGTGTCTGTCGCCGTGTGCCGACGACGACATGACACCCAACAATATGATCGGCATGGGCACCCTCTGCGGTCTGCAGATCATGGCGCTCACCGATCACAACACCACCAAGAACTGTCCCGCGTTTTTTGAGGCGGCGGCGAAGCACGGCATCATCCCGATCGCCGGCATGGAGCTCACCACCGCCGAGGACATTCATCTGTGTTGCCTGTTCGAGACGCTCGAAGAGGCGGCGGCGTTTGACGAAGCGGTCGCAGAGAAGCGGATGCTCGTCAAAAACCGACCCGACATTTTCGGGGATCAGATGATCCTAAACGGCGAGGACGACGTGATCGGCGTGGAAGAGTATTTTCTCCCCGCGGCGACGATGCTGTCGCTCGAAGAGGCGGCGGCGCTCTGCGTGGAGCACGGCGGTGTGTGCTATCCGGCGCACATCGATCGGCAGGCCAACGGCATCGTGGCGATGCTCGGTGTGTTCCCCGACGATCCGCCTTTCGGCATTGCGGAGCTCAACGACCCTCAAAAAGAGGAGGAGTTGAAAGCGCAGTTCCCGATCTTGAACGAGACGATGATCGTGTCCGGATCGGACGCGCATTATCTGTGGGATATCCGCGAAAAATGCTGTTATGTGGAACTGGACGACGAGCCGTACAGTCGCGCCTTGGTGCGAAGTCGCTTTTTTGAAAAGCTGCGTGCGGCGGCGCGGGCGATGGAGGGCTATCGATGAAAGAATTGTCCTTAAATGTGCTGGATATCACCAAAAACTCGGTGAAGGCCGGTGCCACGCTCATCGAGATCCTGCTGTCCGAGACGGACGAACGCCTGACGATCGTCATCAAGGACAACGGATGCGGCATGACCGAAGAGGTCGTCGAACAGGTTTCCAATCCGTTCTACACCACGCGCACCACGCGCAAGGTGGGAATGGGCATCCCGCTCTTGACCCTCGCCGCCGAGCAAACGGGCGGACACGTTGCGATCGTGTCCGTAACGGCGGCGGAATCTCCCGAGAATCACGGCACCACGGTGACGGCGACGTTTGACAAAACGCATCTGGATTTCACGCCGCTGGGCGATATGATCCCCACCGTCACCACCCTCATCCAAGGCTCTCCCGACATCGACTTTGTGTTTCGCCACGAGCGACCGCAAGGCACGGTGGAGCTGGAAACCGCGGCACTGCGCGAGGTGCTCGGTGCGGAGGTATCTCTCGGGGCTTTTGAAGTCTTGCAATGGATCGAAGAGTATCTGCAAGAGCAGTACGCTTCCTCCGTTTAGATCCTGTCCCTGTGGGCGAGTCCCACAAATCGGTACGTATATTTTTTCAGAAAGGATTTGAGAATATGAAATCGTTGGCAGAACTCGCGGCAATTCGTGAAAAAATGAAGGATAAGGTCATCCTTCGTGAGGGCAGTGCAAACAAGCGTGTCGTGGTCGGTATGGCGACCTGCGGCATTGCGGCGGGCGCGCGCCCGGTGCTCAACGCCTTCGTGTCCGAGATCAACGCCGCCGGCCTGTCCGGTGAAGCGTCGGTCACCCAAACCGGTTGCATCGGCATTTGCCAGTATGAGCCGGTGGCGGAAGTTTTCGAGGGCGACACCAAAACGACCTATGTGAAGCTCACTCCCGAGAAGGTTGCGGAGATCGTGGAGAAGCACATCAAGGGCGGTCAAGTTGTTCAAGCGTATACCATCGGTAACGCCGACAAATAATTTGGAGGGATTACAGTATGATTCGTTCACATGTATTGATCTGCGGCGGTACCGGCTGTACCTCTTCGGGCAGTGCGAAGCTGCAAGAGCTGTTCGCGCAGTACCTTGAGGAAAACGGTATTGCCGACGAAGTCAAGATCGTGCAGACCGGTTGCTTCGGTCTTTGCGCGCTCGGACCGGTCGTCATCATCTATCCGGAAGGCACCTTCTACAGCCGCGTCGAAGCGACGGACGTGGAAGAGATCGTCAAGGAGCACCTGCTTAAGGGTCGTCTTGTCGAGCGCCTTGTCTACAACGATGTCGGCGGCGACGTGGAAGTTCCGAAGGACGTCATGGTTTCGCTCAACGAGACCGGCTTCTACAAAAAGCAAGTCCGCGTTGCCCTGCGCAACTGCGGCGTGATCAACCCCGAAAACATCGACGAGTACATCGCGATGGACGGTTATGCGGCGCTTGGTAAGTGCTTGACCGAGTACACCCCCGAGCAGGTGGTGCAGGTCATCACCGATTCCGGTCTGCGTGGTCGCGGCGGCGGCGGTTTCCCGACCGGTCGCAAGTGGGCGCTGACGGCGATGAACAAGGCCGATCAGAAATACGTGGTTTGTAACGCGGACGAGGGCGACCCCGGCGCGTTCATGGATCGCTCCGTGCTGGAAGGTGACCCCCATGCGCTCATCGAAGCGATGGCGATCGCCGGCTACGCGATCGGCGCGACCCAAGGTTATGTGTATGTCCGCGCGGAGTATCCGATCGCGGTTCGCCGTCTGCAGATCGCCATCGATCAGGCTCGTGAGTACGGCCTGCTCGGCAAGGACATCTTCGGCTCCGGCTTTGATTACGACATGGAGATCCGTCTGGGCGCCGGCGCGTTCGTCTGCGGCGAGGAAACCGCGCTGATGACCTCCATCGAAGGCAACCGCGGTGAGCCGCGTCCGCGTCCGCCCTATCCGGCGGTCAAGGGTCTGTTCGGCAAACCCACCGTGGAAAACAACGTGGAGACCTTCGCCAACATCCCGCAGATCATCCTGCGCGGTGCGGACTGGTTCGCGTCGATGGGTACCGAGAAGTCCAAGGGCACCAAGGTGTTCGCGCTCGGCGGTAACATCAACAACACCGGTCTGGTCGAGATCCCGATGGGCACCACCCTGCGCGAGATCGTCTATGACATCGGCGGCGGCATCCCCGGCGGCAAGCAGTTCAAAGCGGCGCAGACCGGCGGTCCTTCCGGCGGCTGTATCCCGGCGAACCTCATCGACACCGAGATCGACTATGACAACCTCACCGCCATCGGCTGCATGATGGGTTCGGGCGGCTTGATCGTCATGGACGAGGACACCTGCATGGTCGACATTGCGAAGTTCTTCCTCGAGTTCACCGTCGACGAGTCCTGCGGTAAGTGCACGCCCTGCCGTGTCGGTACCAAGCGCCTGCTCGAGATCCTCGATAAGATCACCGAAGGCAAAGGCACCCTCGAAGACATCGATCGCCTCGAAGAGCTCTGCGAGTACATCAAGGCGAACTCGCTGTGCGGTCTTGGTCAGACGGCTCCGAACCCGGTTCTCTCGACGCTCCGTTTCTTCCGCGACGAGTACATCGCTCACGTGGTCGACAAGAAGTGCCCCGCCGGCGTTTGCAAGTCGATGCTCATGTTCAAGGTCGAGGCCGACAAGTGCATCGGCTGCGGCAAGTGCGTGAAGAACTGCCCGGTCGACGCGATTCAGAAGACCGACTACGTGGCTCCCGGTCACAAGCTGCCGTCCGTTGCCATCGACACCGACAAGTGCATCAAGTGCGGCGTCTGCATGGCGAACTGCAAGTTCGGCGCGATCATTAAGGAATAAGAAAGGAGTGCGCTGCGAAATGGAAATGGTCAATGTAAAAGTTAACGGCATTGCGGTCAGCGTGCCCAAAGGCTCTACCATCCTGGAAGCCGCCCGTGCGGCGGGTGTGGAGATCCCCACCCTGTGCTTCCTGAAAGATATCAATGAGATCGGCGCTTGCCGCATCTGCGTCGTCGAGGCGACCGGTGCGCGCGGCCTTGTCACTGCGTGCGTCTACCCCGTCGCAGAGGGCATGGAGATCCAAACCAACACCGAAAAGGTCCGCAAGGCGCGCAAGACCACGCTCGAGCTGATCCTTTCGACCCACGAGAAGAAGTGCCTCTCCTGCGTGCGCTCCACCAACTGCGAGCTGCAGAAGATGTGCCGTGACTACGGCGTGGAAGACAACGGCGCGTTCGACGGCTTCCGTCCGCAATACGCGATCGACGATTCCGCTCCGCACCTCGTGCGCGACAACAACAAGTGCATCCTCTGCCGTCGTTGCATCGCGAAATGTAACGAGCAGTTCGTGTCGGTCATCGGCGCGAACGACCGCGGCATCGATACCCATGTGTCCTGCGCGTTTGAGAAGAATCTCAACGACACGCCTTGCGTGTCCTGCGGTCAGTGCACCGTCGTGTGCCCGACCGGCGCTCTCGTCGAAAAAGACGACACCGATAAGGTGTGGGCGGCGCTGTCCGATCCCGACAAGATCGTCGTGGTGCATACCGCTCCCTCCATCCGTGCGGCTCTGGGTGAGTCGTTCGGTATGCCCATCGGCACCAACGTCGAAGGCAAAATGGTCGCGGCGCTCCGTCGCCTCGGCTTTGACAAAGTGTTCGACACCGACTTCGCGGCGGACCTCACCATCGTCGAGGAAGCCAACGAGTTTGTCGACCGCGTGAAGAACGGCGGCGTGCTCCCGATGATCACCTCCTGCTCGCCCGGTTGGGTCAAGTTTGCGGAGTTCTACTATCCCGAGCAGCTCGCGCACCTGTCCTCCTGCAAGTCCCCGCAACAAATGGCGGGCGCGGTCATCAAGACCTACTATGCGGAGAAGATGGGCATCGATCCCGCGAAGATCGTTTCCGTCGCTGTCATGCCCTGCACCGCGAAGAAATTCGAGGTGGGTCGTGACGATCAGAGCGCGGCGGGCATGGCGGACGTCGACATCGCCATCACCACCCGTGAGCTCGCTCGCATGATCGATCGTGCGGGTCTGCAGTTCACCGCTCTGCCCGACGAAGAGTTCGACAGTCCCCTCGGTGAGGACACCGGCGCGGCGGTCATCTTCGGTGCGACCGGCGGCGTTATGGAAGCGGCGCTCCGTACGGCGAACGATTGGCTCACAGGCGAAAGCCAGGAGAACGTCGACTTCGTCGAAGTGCGCGGCACCGACAGCCTGAAGGAAGCGACCTACAACATCGCCGGCCTTGAAGTGAAGGTCGCGGTGGCCAGCGGCCTGACGGCGGCCAACGAAGTCATGGCCAAGATCAAAGACGGCACCGCTCCGTGGCAGTTCGTCGAGATCATGTGCTGCCCCGGCGGTTGCGTCACGGGCGGCGGTCAGCCTGTGCAACCCGCTCCGATCCTCAACACCGTCGACCTCAAGACGGCGCGCGCGAAGGCGCTTTACGATCAGGATGCGGCGATGGCTCTGCGCAAGTCGCATGAGTCCCCGGTCGTCAAGGAGCTCTATGACAACTACTTCGACGGCATCGGCGGTCATAAGGCGCACCACACCCTGCACACCACCTACGTGGCTCGCAAGAAGTACAACTAATCTCTGTAACGAAAGAACCCAAGGCCTCGCGCCTTGGGTTCTTTTTTGTTGCAGAAATCGGTGGTGTGCGCCTTGCCTCCCTCATTGAGGGAGGTGGATTTCGGCGAAGCCGAAAGACGGAGGGAGTTTTCGCACGAAAATGCGGCGGCATGCGCCTTGCCTCCCTCTGATGAGGGAGGTGGATTTTGGCGAAGCCGAAAGACGGAGGGAGAGACGGATCTCGCACAAACGTATGGCAACCTTGTAGGGCGGGGAAGGCACTCCCTGTTGAGGGCAAAGACTAC
>JAFQFZ010000057.1 GCA_017398425.1 Clostridia bacterium
CTTCGCAAATGCCACCTTCCCCTCAAGGGGAAGGCTTTCCGTGCCAAACAGACGGCGTTTTTATATTCATATGGGTTCTCAGCGGTCACAACAGCCCCTGCGCGGTGAGATAGGTTTTGAGGGCGGCGACATCGCCATCGAAGCGATAGGTAACGAGTCCGGCTTTTGCCGCGCCGTCAATGTTGAGTTGGCTGTCATCGATGAACAGCGTCTCTTGCGGTACACTGCCGCAACGCTCGCAGGCGTACTCGAAAATCTCACGATGCGGCTTTGTCATACCGCATACCGCCGAATAGATGCACGGTTCAAACACGGAGAGGATCGGGATCTCCTTTGCGTGGTCGGCAAAATACCGCGAAATGTTGGACAGCAACGCAGGTTTGAACCCGTTTGCACACAGCTCTGCGACCAAGTCTCGCATGCCGTCGATTTCGGGGAGCATATAGATCCAGTTGAAAAAGATCTCCCCCGCCACCTCTTGCAAATGCGACGGAAGGCGTTCCCTGGCCGCGGCGACGGCATCTTCATCGGAAAGGGCGCCGGCATCAAGTGCATCCCAATAGAGTCGGTCAAACAGCACCGTTTCCATCACGCGGATATCGTCCGAGTCGGTCAGGTACCGCTCACACATCGCGCGTGGCGAGAAATGCACAAGCACCTGTCCGAAATCAAAAATCACTTGCTTGATGATGACCATCGCCCCCCATTTTTTGATTTCTCCGCTTATTTTTTCCAAGTGGCGGGGATGAAGAACAGCAGGATCGGGAAGATCTCCAGACGACCCGCCAGCATATTGAAGCACATCATCCACTTGGACACATCGGAATAGGCGGCGAAGTTGCCCGTCGGGCCGACCGCCCCAAGACCGGGACCGATGTTGTTGAGGGTCGCGAGCGTCGCGGTGGCGTTGGTCTCCAGATCGTAGCCGACACTGTCAAACGCGAGGACGATCGTGGAAACGATAAAGATGGCGACGTAGCAGAACAAGAACACGTGCAAAGCGCGAAAGGTATCGCTCCCCACTGCCTTGCCGTCCATCTTGAGCACCTTGACGCGACGCGGATGGAGCATCCGCGAGAAGCCGCTGGCGGCGTACTTCACGTACAGCATAAGGCGCGACACCTTGACGCCGCCGCCCGTACTGCCCGCGCACGCGCCGATGAACATAAGCAAACACATCAGCATCATCGCCGCTTGCGGCCAGACGGCAAAGTCCACCGTCGCGTAGCCGGTGGTGGTCATCACAGAGGCGGTCTGGAAGAACGCGTGATGCACCGTTTGCCAGAAGTCGCCGCCGATCAGTTGCCCCATCGCCGTCAAATTGGCGATGACGACCGCCGTCAAACCGACGTAGATGAACAGATACCAGCGCACCTCCTGCATCTTGAACGCCTCCTTAAAGCGGCGACGAAGCAAGAGGAAATAGGCGTTGAAGTTGATGCCGAACAGCACCATGAAGATGGTGGTGATGGCTTGCGCTTCCGTCGAATAGCAGGCAAAGCTCGCCGATGTCACGCCGAAACCGCCCGTACCCGCTGTGCCCATTGACGAGCAGATCGCATCAAAAATCGGCATTTTACCGACGGTGATGAGCAGTACAAACTGCACCACCGTCATCACAAAATAAATCAAATAGAGCAGCGCCGCCGTTTTACGGATGCTGGGAACGAGTTTACTGACGGCGGGTCCCGTGCTTTCGGCTTGCATCATGTACATGCCTTGACCGCCCGCCATCGGCAGGAGCGCCATCATGAACACCAGCACGCCCATGCCGCCGATCCAATGGGTGAAGCTGCGCCAGAACAACATACCGTAACGGAGCAACATGCCGTTCGGGAGCGCATCGGTCAGGATCGAAGCGCCGGTGGTGGTGAAGCCGGACACCGTCTCAAACAACGCATCGGTGAACGACGGGATCGCACCGCTAAGCACAAACGGCAACGCGCCGAGCACCGACAGCACGATCCACGACAGCGCCACCATGACAAAGCCCTCTTTGGCAAAGAACGCCTGTTGTTGCGGCTTTTTGCGGATCATCAGAAATCCGAAAAGCGTATACACCGCCGCCAGACCGAGAAACACGCCCATATCGGGGTATTCGGCGTAGACGAGCGACACCAGCGCCGGAAAGAGCAGGAAGAGTCCCTCCAACAGCACAATCACGCCGCTGACATAGCGAATAATACGATAATTCAAAACAAATCAGTCCTTCAAAATATCCGTCAGATCCCGCAAGCCCTTGTGCGTCGTGACCACGATGACCGTGTCGCCGATCTGCAGGGTATCGCGACCGCCCGGGGTGATGATGACACCGCCGCGGTTGATGCAGCAGATCAGCAGATCGCTCTTGAGCTTGAGTTCCATCAGCGGTACATCCACCATGCGGCGTGTTTGCGCGTTGTCGCGGACGATGAATTCGAGCGCTTCGGCACGGTCGCCCGCCAGATGATAGAGCGTTTCCACGTTGCTGTCCGAGGCGTTTTCCATCGAGCGGACATAGCGCAGAATGCGCTCGGTCGTGATGGTGCGCGGACACACGACGGTGCCGAGCGGCAAATTGTTAATCACTTCTTCAAACGTGATGCGCGAGATCTTGGTGATCCGCTTGGCGTCGGACACCTTTTGGGCGTACAACGACAGCATGATGTTTTCCTCGTCGATGTTCGTGAGCGAGACGAAAGCGTCGGTATCTTCAATACCTTCCTCGTGCAACAGCTGTTCGTCGGTCGCATCGCCGCACACGATCTCCGCTTCGGGAAGCTCCTCACTCAAACGGCGGCATTTTGCCGCGTTGACTTCGATCAGCTTGACGCGGATCTTCGAGCGGATGAGCGACTGCGCCAGATAGAACGCCACGCGACCGCCGCCCGCGATCATCACGTTCTTGATGCCGTGACTGCGCACGCCGAACACGCGAAACATCTTTTGAATGCGCGGCAGGTTAACGACGATCCACAGCGCATCGCCCTGTTCGATGGAGCGATTGCCGTCGGGGATGATGACCTCGCCGTTGCGTTCGATCATGCACACGAGCATTTCCACACCCGAACGACCGCTGATGTCCTTGAGGGGCATACCGATGAGCGGCGAATCAGACGGAACCTGAAAGCGCACCAGGTTGACACGTCCCTTGGCGAAGGAGTCGATCTCCATCGCGGAGGGGATCTGGATCAATCGCGCGATATACGCTGCCGCCGCGCGGTCGGGATTGATCGCCATCGAGAGACCGAGTTCCTCTTTGATAAAGCGGATCTCCTCGAAATACGAAGGGTCGCGCACACGCGCGATCGTCTGGCAGTTACCGGCTTTTTTGGCAATCAGGCAACTGAGCAGGCTGGTCTCATCGATATCCGTCACCGCGATGAGCAGATCCGCTTCCAAAATGCCCGCTTCCATCTGCGCACGATAGCTCGTGCCGTTGCCGACCACGCCCTGCACGTCGAGCGGGCCGAGCGCGGTTTTCATCAGTTGACTATTGGTGTCCATCATCGTGACGGCATGTCCCTCGGCGCTGAGCTGATCCGCCAGCTCCAGTCCGACCTTGCCGCATCCGACAATAATGATATTCATACGCTTACTTCCTCCTAGACCTCGGGAGTATGTTTACAGTATAGCACGTTTTCCGAAATAGGCAACCGCTTTTAAAGAAAGAAACCCCGAGAAATCCCAAAAAAGGATTTCTCGGGGTGCGGTTTTACGCCATGCCGAGGATCTCGTTCATCTTGGCTTCGAAATTCTTCGGATCGCACATATCGATCGCGGTGGTGTCGATCGACACGTCGAGCGTCTTGATGAGGTCCATCAGCTCCGCGTCGTACTCTTCGAACTTCATGCCGTAGAGGCAGCTTTCACGCTGATTCTCGAAGGTGTAGTTCTCGCCCGCCTCGGCCAGATCCACACGGTAGATCAGCGAGAGGTAGGTCGTGTCGTTTTCGTCGGTGTACTTGACGATCTGCGCCGAGCCCACGGGCACCGTTCGGATCGCCTCGACCGTCTTCTTATCGCCGCTGATGGTGGTGAGCACCTTCAGGTTCGGGTTGGTGGTCGTGGTGGTGGTGGTCGTCTCGGACGAGGTCGTGGTGGTGGTCGTCTCGGACGAGGTCGTGGTGGTGGTCGTCGTGGTCGTGGTGGTCTCCGCCGCCGTCGTGGTGGTGGTCACATCCGCCGCCGTGGTCGTGGTGGTGGGCGCCGTCGTGGTGGTCGGGGCGGTGTCCTTGTTGTACTGCGCGATCACGTCGTCCATATCGGTGCCGGCGGTGAACAGATCGAGGTAGCCTTGCAATGTCGCACGGTTTTTCTCGATGTCCGCATCGGAGAGGACGTTACCTTCTTCATCCATCTGGGAGAGGGTGATCTCTTTGTACGCGACATAGCCCTCGTCATAGAACTTGCGGATCTCGTCCTCCGCCACTTCTCTCTGACCGCCCTTGCCGTAGAGCTGATAGAACAGCTCCGGCTCTTCGACGTTCATCGCCAGATACATATTGTAGAAGTGCTCGAGATTGAAGCCGAGCTCGATCATCTTACTTTCCTTGATGGTTCCCTTTTCGGAGACCAGACCGTAGTATGCCAGCATGCTCTTGGCGTCTTCTTTGCCTTTTTCCAGTTCCTCAGCCGCCACGGTGATGCCGTATTGCTCCATCAGCTTCTTCACCGCCGCCTGACGCTTGATGCCGTCTTTGGCGGCTTCTTTGATATAGCCGTCGAGCGGCAGATCGATCGCGGCATCGCCCTCACCATAAGGAACGGTCTCCGCCCACACGTCCATGCCGTACATGGCGTATTGGTACATGCCCTGACCGTAATACATGCTGACAAAATTGCTCCACAGGTTCGCCAGATACTCACCGGTGGTGAAGCCGCGACCGTCCACGGTCATCGCATATTCCGGCGTGCTGCAACCGCTCAGGAACACCATGGTCAGCACCATCACCAGCGAAACGACGACGGACATCGCCTTGCGCAAATTCTTCATAGATTCGTTTCCTCCTTGAACGCGACCGAAGGCCGCACGTTCGTTGATATACCCATACATTATACATAATCCTTTCGAATTTGTAAACCACCTAAACGCAAAAAAATTCGCGGATTGCGAAATGTTTACATTTGGTGTATACTGAGTAAAACAAAGGAGGTGGGAGCGATGCTCGGTCTGTATATTCACGTGCCGTTTTGCGCGTCCAAATGCCCGTACTGCGATTTTTATTCGCTCCCCTCTCCCACCGCGTCTGTAATGGACGAGTATGCGGAAGAACTCGCGCGGCGGTTGTCCGCCCTGCCGTCCGACATCCAGGCGGACACCCTCTATTTCGGCGGCGGCACGCCGTCGCTCCTCGGCGGCAAGCGGTTGTCCGCTCTGCTCAATGCCGCGCGTCCGTTTTTGACGGCGGACGCGGAGGTGACGCTTGAGGCGAACCCCGCCGACGAGCTGTTTGAGACGTTTTGCGCCTTTCGCGACGGCGGCGGCAACCGCCTTTCGATGGGGATGCAAGCGGCGACCGCCGACGGATTGACCGCTCTCGGTCGCCGTCACACAACGAACGATTTGGCACGAGCGGTTGAAGCGGCGCACAAGGCGGGACTTCACAATCTGTCGCTCGACATCATGCTCGCGACCCCGAAGCAAACCGCCGCAGACATCGACCGCGCGGTGCAAGCCTGCATCGACAGCGAGGCGACGCACGTGTCGGCGTATCTTCTGAAAACCGAACCGGGCACGCCCTTTTTCGAGCGGCGCGAAACGCTCGCCCTCCCCGACGAGGACGAAGAAGCGGCGCTCTATTTGCACGCGTGCGAACGGCTGGAAGGCGCGGGCTACACCCAGTATGAGATCTCCAACTTTGCCAAGGACGGCTGTCAAAGCCGCCACAATTTGAAATATTGGAACGGCGAGCCGTACCTCGGGCTCGGTCCGTCGGCGCACAGCTTTTATCGAGGTGAGCGCACCTGCTTTCCCCGCTCGCTGACGGCGTTTTTACAGGGGGCAACGCCCGTCAAAGAAGACCCCGACTCCGTCATCGAGGAGGATTCCGCCGAGGAATATATGCTGCTTCGTCTGCGACTTTGCGACGGCATCGACCGCCGTTTGTTTGAAGCGCGTTTCGGTGTTCCCGTGCCGTTTGCGGTCGAGCGCGCCGCTTTGCGCTTGCCGCCTTCACTCGTCACCGTCGACGAACGGCGTATTGCACTGACGCGCGAAGGGTTTCTGCTTTCGAACGCGCTCATTGCCAAACTGCTGTGGGACGAGGCGGAATGACTTTTTTCGGATTCTTTACGAAAACCTCTTGACGAATCGGATTTCGTTTGCTATAATACCTACGCAATCTGCTACTGTGGCTCAGCAGGTAGAGCAGCTCACTCGTAATGAGCAGGTCGTCCGTTCGAATCGGATCAGTAGCTCCAAAAAAGGTCACCGTTGTCCAATGGCAACGGTGACCTTTTTGTCTTACAGCTTATCTGCGATATCCAGAATCAGACGTTCGGTTTTCTCCCATCCGAGGCAAGGATCGGTAATGGATTTGCCGAAAACATGCTCACCCATTCCCTGTGCACCGTCTTCCAAGTAGCTTTCGATCATAAGTCCCTTCACAAGGCGCTTGATATCGACGTTTTGGTTGCGGCTGTGCACAATATCCTTGGCAATGCGGATCTGCTCCAGGTATTTTTTGCCGGAGTTGTTGTGATTCGTGTCGACGATGATCGACGGATTGGTGAGATTGGACTTCTCGTAAAGCTCTTCCACCCGAAGCAGATCTTCATAGTGATAATTGGACACGCTCCGACCCGTGTGATCCACATACCCGCGCAGGATCGCGTGCGTGTAGGGGTTTCCTTCGGTCGAAACTTCCCAACCGCGATAAATAAAGGTATGTCCGCTCTGTGCCGCCACGATCGAATTCATCATGACGCCGAGATCGCCGCCCGTCGGATTTTTCATGCCGACCGGAATACCGACACCGCTTGCCGTCAATCGATGTTGCTGATTTTCTACGGAACGGGCACCTACCGCCACATAAGAAAGAAGGTCGGAGAGAAACCGATGGTTTTCGGGATAGAGCATCTCATCCGCACAGGAAAAATCATAGTCACGCAACGCGGCAAGATGCAGTTCGCGGATGGCCGCGATGCCTTTGTACATATCGGGTTTTGCTTCCGGATCCGGTTGGTGAAGCATGCCTTTATACCCTTGACCCGTTGTGCGCGGTTTGTTGGTGTAGATGCGCGGAATGATGATGATTTTATCCGCGACCTGCTCTTGCACGCGGCGAAGGCGGGAAATATATTCCAGTACAGGTTCGTGATGATCGGCGGAGCAAGGCCCGATGATCAGCAAAAATTTATCTGAGCTGCCGTCAAACACCTTCTTGATATGGTCATCGCGTTCCGCCTTCACCTGTTCCATACGACCTGTTAACGGCAACTCGTTCTTCACCTCCTGCGATGAAGGAAGTTTTCGGTGAAAATTCATTTGCATAGCAGTAAGCCTCTTTTCTACGGTTTGGAAAATAAAAAATCCGCATCTGTTCTATGCCGAAGCACAACAAATGCGGACTGCCGATCGTATTCAACCCAAAAACTTATGTTTTGGATCTCACAAAAGACGGGCAGTCCGTGCTAAAATAATAATAGAAGTATTGCATTGCCATGTGGACTGCCTCCTTTGTAACGGATGTATGTATTGTAACGCTTTAAATCAAAAAAGTCAATAGGTGTGCGAAATTTTTTCTTGTTTTTCATTTTGCCGACAAGAACTTATACCTATGTATGCATGATCCGTCCTACGCCCCGGCGAAACGAGCATGACGGTGTCACCGCAGTACCAGCTTTACGATTTCATGACATCCTCCTTTAAGACAGCTCCGAGGTTTCTTGCGATCCGTACCATGCCAAATCAACCGCCCCTGCCGTCAAGAAGACATTGCACATCGGCAAGGCGGTAGAACATCGGTTCGAAGCGGTTATAGAGATCTTTGCCTTTGGTCGGATCGACGACACACACCTGCCCTTTGGTCGGGAGGAGCGCCACCTTGACGGGGGCGTTTTTTTGTTGCACAAAATGCGCTTTGACACGTTTATACAGCGTGCCTTGTTGACGAAAAGCGGCGGGCGTTTGCGTCGACGACGAGGCACACAGCAGATCGCACACCAGCATCTCGCGCAACACATCGCGATCACACCGCGGCGCAAAAAACGCATAAAACGCCGATACGTACTCCGTCAGCGACAGACCGCTTCCGTCCACCGCGTTGCCGAATGTACAAAAGAGATCGAACGGGTCAAAGCCGACCTTGTCGATGAGATACGACAGCGACAGCAAAAAGCGTCCGCTGTTATAGAGTCGATCGAGCGCATCCTCACACCGTTTGAGTGTGCGGATCTCCCCTGCCGAAAGACAGGGCGTGGAGGTGACTTCATAGGGCGGTTCTTCGCGGAACGTGCAGGGGTACTTTGCGGGATGCTCGCGCATATCCGCGCCGTGGAGCAATTTCAAAAAGCCCATCTGGAGCATATGCGCGTGGAGGGCGTAAGCGAGGTTGAAGCCGTTTTTGAAGCTCTCGAGATCTTCGCCCGTCAGTCCCGCGATGAGGTCGATGTGGATGTGCATATTTTGAAAGCTCAGGAGCTTGCGAATGTTTTGCAGAAGTTTTGCGGTGTCGGTTTTGCGATTGACGGCGCGGAGCACCTCTTCGTTGAACGACTGAAGACCGATCTCCAGTTGCACCGCCCCACGGGGCATCGAGCGCAGGATATCGAGCGTGCTGTCCTTCAAAATGTCGCCCGCGATCTCAAAATGGAAACACACATGGCTCGGGATCTCCCGACCGTAATGCTCTTTGATGAACAAGAGGATCTCATTGGCGCGCCGCGCATCGGCGTTGAAGGTGCGGTCGACGAACTTCACCGTTTGCGTGCCGCTCGCGGCGAGGCGCAACAGATCCTTCTTCACGCCGTCCAAATCGAACGCGCGAAACGGCGAGCACCGTCCCGACAGGCAAAACGCGCACCGATACGGACAGCCGCGCGTGGTCTCGATGTAGGCGATGCGTCCGCCGAGCTGTGCGAAAAACTCGTCGCAATAGGGCGACGGCGGTGTGCCCTTGCAGTCGGGCTCGGGATTGGAACCGATCGCACCGTTTTGGCGGTAGGTCAGTCCCGCGACCGCCGAGGGGGCATCAAGGTGATCGAGAAGCGACGAAAACGTCCACTCCCCCTCTCCCGAAAGCACATAGTCGACAAACGAACACATCTCGAGGATCTCGCGCGGACGATACGCAACTTCGGGACCGCCGAGGACGACGGTGCAGTCGCGGCGCTGTTTTATGAGGCGACAGAGTTCGAGCGTTTTTGAAATGTTCCAGATGTAGCAGGAAAGCGCCACCACATCGGGGCGTTCTTCAAGGATGCGCTCGGCAAACGCCGCCGTGTCGCCGTTGACGGTGCTTTCCATGACCTTGGCGTCCCAAGGCGTTTTGCAAAACGCGCGCACCCCTGCCAGCAAGCACCAAGGTGCGAGGGAGGCGTGCACAAATTTGGAATTGAGACAAGCAATGACGACCTTCATAGCGGCTTCCTTTCTGCGTTCACTGTTTTTAACATACGATTTCAGAGGGGTCAAAAAACGCATTGCTATGCATTTTTTGAGATCTCTCCCCCAGTCGCGGCAAAAGCCGCGCCAGCCCCCTCGTCAGAGGGGGCCAAGGCGATATTCACACCAATCCGAAAAAATCAGCGCCTTTCCGGGAGACGATTTCTGTCGTTCAGTGTAGCATACGGAGGCGAGAAAATCAACCGACACGCATTGACTTTGAAGGGACGGCTTGGTATACTTATCGGTACATTCACACAGGCAATCGGAGGATTTTACGGTATGGCATGGTACGACGAGGCAGTATTTTATCACATCTATCCGCTGGGGATGACGGGTGCACCCAAGCAAAACGCTTATGAGGCGCCGGTGCATCGACTGAACACCCTTCTCCCCTGGATCGCGCACATCAAGGAAATCGGGTGCAACGCGTTGTACATCGGTCCGTTGTTTGAATCGGTCGGTCACGGCTACGAGACCACCGACTACAAAAAGCTGGACAGCCGTCTGGGCACAAACGAAGATCTGACGGCGTTTGTCGCCGCCTGCCATGAGCAGGGCATCCGCGTCATTTTGGACGGTGTGTTCAACCACACGGGACGCGATTTCTTTGCGTTTCAAGACATCAAGCATCACCGCGAGAATTCCCCCTACAAAGACTGGTATTGCAATGTGAACTTTTGGGGCAACAATTCTTTTGGCGACGGCTTTTCCTACGACAACTGGGGCGGTTACGACCTGCTGGCAAAACTGAACCAGCACAACCCCGCCGTGCGAGACTACATCTGCGACGTCATCCGCTTTTGGGTGAGCACATTCGACATCGACGGCATTCGTCTCGATGCCGCGGATGTGATGGACTTTGAATACATGAAGGCGCTGCGCGGTGTGGCGAACGAGGTCAAACCCGATTTCTGGCTGATGGGCGAAGTCATCCACGGCAACTACGCCCGCTGGGCGAACGAAGGCACGCTCCATTCGGTGACAAACTATATGCTCCATAAGGCGCTCTATTCCGCGCACAACGACCACAACTATTTCGAGGTGGCGCACACCATCAAATACGTCAGCGGTATGTGCGGCAACAACCTGAAGCTGTATACCTTTGTCGACAACCACGACGTGGAGCGCATCTACACCAAGCTGACCAACAAAGCACATTTCGCACCCGTGCACGTGATGCTCTACACCCTGCCCGGTGTTCCGTCGATCTACTACGGTTCGGAGTTTGGCATCGAGGGGCGCAAGGAGCGTCACTCCGACGATTCGCTTCGCCCCACGCTCTCGTTTGACGATTTCAAGGACGCCGTCAACACCAATCCGCACACCGCGCTCATCGCGGCACTGGGCAAGCTTCGTCAGCGCACCCCTGCCCTCTGCTACGGCGACTACAAGGAACTGCTGTTGCAAACCACGCACTTTGCCTACGCGCGCACGCTCGACGGCAAGGCGGTCATCACCACCGTCAACAACGCCGACACCGCCGTGACGATGAATGTCGAGTCGATGGGAAGCGACGAATACATCGGGGCGCTGACGGGTCAAACCATCCGCGCCGAGGGCGGTCGCCTGCAGGTGACGGTGGCGGCAAACGCCGGTGAAGTGTGGCTCCCGACGGCGTGGGCAAGCGGCGATGCAAAGCCGCTCACCCCCATCGAAATCGCACCGCCTGCTCCCAAAGCAGACGAACCGAAAGTCGAAACCGTGAAAGTCGAAGAACCGAAAACGGAAGAACCGCAACCGCCCGTGACGCTCGATCGGAGCAAACCGTACGACGCGATGACGGTCGAGGAACTGCAAGAAGCGATCCTCGAAAAGATGCGCCAAAACGGCCCTGTCACCGACTATATGCTCCGCACGGTGCGCGACAACACGCACCGCGGTTCACTTGTCACATGGGTGAACAGTTTCCGCTGAAATCCACCGCTTGAATAGAGGGATTGCGTATGTTTTGCCGCAGTTGCAAAAAGAATTTTGTGGGCGACACGCCGCTGTGTCCCCGATGCGAAGAAAAACAGATCCACGCCGAAAACGTGCAAAAAGCGAAGATTGTAGTAAAATGCATCCGACGCTACCACCTGCTGATGTTTGTACGATACGGTTTTTTCGTTGCTCTCTGCGTTTTGACGTTCACCCTTTTCCCCTTTCTCCCGTTTCTCCCACTGCACTTGACAGCGGTTCTTGTGCTGATTATAACGATCTACCACGTCGACGTGATGTGCAAAGAAGTCCGCTACTGGCGCGTCTTCAAACTCTCGCTCGACGCGGATGACGATGCCGCGTTTGAAGAACGGCTCTTGCAATTCGCCCCCGTGGGGTTGTATGCGATCTATGCCTCACATGAGGAGTTTGCAGGGAGAAAGATAAGCAACCGCGTCGGTGTAGGCCGCGGTATACACCGCTCCGCTTTAGTCTTTCACTTTCAGGATTTTGAGACGTATGAGCAGGCCATCCGTCGCTACCACAATCAGGCGGATGCCGACGAAGACACCTGACCCCGTTTCGGACGGTCGCATCCCAAACCGATGGGATGCGACCGTTTTTTACTTTCCCGCAACGCTTGACAAATCGTCGGTGTTTTGATAAGATGGGCAAAGCATGCGCACCATGCACCGTTTTTTTGCCTCTGATTGTTAAAATTATAACAATCCGAGTGCGGGCAGGTGCGCTTCCCTGTAAGGAGACACGTCGTATGAGAAAATTTGACACCAAAGTTCAATACCTGAAATACAAAGTGTTGCGCGAGGTCGCGCGCCACGCATGGGACGACACGCTTCTCGAAGCCTTGCCCGATATCCCCAAGCAGATCTCCCCCGGCAAGATCCCGACGATGCGTTGCTGTGTTTACAAAGAGCGCGCGATCCTTGCCGAGCGCGTGAAGATCGCGATGGGCGGCAACCGCAACGACCCCAACATCATCGAAGTCATCGACATCGCGTGCGACGAATGTCCCGCCGCCGGGTACGAGGTGACCGCCTCCTGCCGCGGTTGCCTGGCCCACCGTTGCGAAGATGTGTGCAAACGCGGGGCGATCTCCTTTGACCACAACCACGTCGCCTACATCGACAAATCGAAGTGCGTCGAATGCGGTCAATGCGCCAAGGTGTGTCCCTACGCCGCCATCGTCAACCGCGCCCGTCCTTGTCAGGTCGCCTGCAAAGTCAAAGCGATCTCCATCAACGACGACCAAGCCGCCGCCATCGACCGCGAAAAATGCATCCAATGCGGTGCGTGCGTGTACCAGTGCCCGTTCGGTGCGCTGACGGACAAATCGTTCATTCTCGACGCGATCGCGCTTCTCAAAAGCCACAAGGTGTATGCGCTTGTCGCCCCCTCCATCTCCAGTCAGTTCACCTATGCCAAGCTCGGTCAGGTCATTACAGCACTCAAGAAGCTCGGCTTCCACGCGGTCGTCGAAGCGGCGCTCGGGGCGGATATGGTAGCGCTGGCCGAAGCGAAAGAACTGGCAGAAAAGGAGTTCCTGACAAGCTCCTGCTGTCCCGCATTCGTGCAATACATCGAGACGACGTTCCCCGCGATGGTGCCGCACATTTCGCACAATCTTTCCCCAATGGGGACGCTCGCAAAGCACATCAAAGCCGCCGACCCCGAAGCCAAAGTGGTGTTCATCGGCCCTTGTACCGCCAAAAAAGCGGAAGCGAAGCGCAAGAGCGTGCGCGAGTACGTCGACGCGGTGCTGACCTTCGAAGAACTGCAGGCGCTGTTCGACAGCCGCGATCTCGACATTTGCTCGCTTGAGGAGGAGACGCTTGACAGCGCGTCCTACTACGGTCGCATCTTTGCCAGAAGCGGCGGTCTGACCGACGCAGTGGTGCAAGCGATGAACGAGCAAAACCTCGATTTCGAGGTCAAATCCGCCGTGTGCGACGGCATTGAAGCATGCCGCATGGCGCTTTTGAAGAAAAGCAAGCAGGCCCTCGATGCCAACTTCATCGAAGGCATGGCGTGTGTGGGCGGTTGCATCGGCGGTGCCGGTTGCCTGACCCATGTCGAAAAAAACAAAGCCGAAGTCGACCGCTACGGACGCGAGGCGACGCAAACCACCATCACCGATGCGGTGTCGCCCTTGAAATAAACTGCAAGGAGGCTGTCGCGTTAAAGTAAGAATGCACAATATCACCCCCCCTTGGTTCCCTATGACGAGGGAGGCATACGCCTCGCATGTATAACTTCCGCTTGCCAAAACAAAGATTGGGAGCGTCAGGTATGTCAGGGGAGCTGTCGGCAAAGCCGCCTGAGGGGTAGTGAAACACGGAATACCGCGTGTTTTCTCTCCCTCCGTCTTCGGCTTGCGCCGAAGCCACCTCCCTCATCAGAGGGAGGCAAGACGGAGTTGTCCAAATGTTTGTGCAAACTGCCTTTAACGCGACAGCCTCTTTTTTTATTCGGCGGCGCGCAGGATCAAGCGTTCGAGCTCCTTTGCCGCCAGGGACAGCGTTTGATCCGTTCGCTTGATAAAACAAATGGAGCGCGAGGGCGGTTCGTCCTCCAGCTTCAGGCGCACGAGCGAATCGTGCTTTTCCGCCTCAAAGATCTCCTGCGGCACAAAGCCGATGCCGAGATTGTTGCGCACGATGGGCAGGATCTGGTCGGAGGTGTACGCCTCGATGTCCGGCGAGAAACGCAGACCGTGGATCGCAAACCACGCGGTATACAGCTCATGCGTTTTGGTGTGCGGGCCGAGAGAGACCAGCGGATAGTTACACAGCTCGGAGAGTGCCAATGTGCGCTCTCCGAGTGTTTCGTAGGCGGTGCCGCCCACCGCGACGTTGCGGATGGTTTTGACTTCGGTCACTTTGATGGCGGCGGTCACATCAACGGGCGAGGTAACCAGCGCCAGATCCACCGCGCCGCTTTTGAGCGCGGCGATCGCCTGCGGCGTGGAATGATTGGAGATGCGCAGGCGCACCTGCGGATGGCTCTGCTGAAACTCCTCAAGTACCCGCAGTAAAAAGCAACGCAGTGCCACGCCGCTCGTGCCGATGGACACGGTGCCGCGAAGCGTTTGCGACTCGAGCGACAATTCCTCCTCGCCCGCGAGGAGATGCTCCATCGCCGCCTGCACGTGCGCATACAGCCGCTCCCCTTCCGCCGTCAGCGACACGCCGCGATTGGAACGGATGAACAGCGTGCATCCGAGCGCATTCTCCAGCGTCTTAACGGCGCGCGTCACATTCGACTGACTGCTCATCAGCGCCTGTGCCGCCTGCGTCACATTGCGATACTTGGCGACGTAATAAAACACGCGATAATGGTTGTAGTTGATGTCCATAAGCTCACCTGCTCTTCCATTCGTTTTTGATATACCTATCATGACGATTATATATTTTACAGATACTCAATTTCGGATTATACTATATGCGTGCAGTTCTGTCAATGCGGACGAGGATGCTCACTTTTTTTACGGAAAAATTCGTTATTTTTTTCACAAATCGAGTGTCAGGTTCTTGCAAAGCGTGTCGCATTATGGTATACTTTATAGAGTTATGGTATAAAAAGGGAATATCGTGTATTCTCGCTCATAATTTTTTAAAAACGCACAGAAAAGAGGAACTCTCTATGAACAAAATCACCATCATCGGCACCGGCAGCGTCGGCTCCACCATCGCTTACACACTGGCGATCAACGGCACGGCTTCGGAGATCGTCATGATCGATATCAACGGCGAGAAAGCGCTGGGCGAATCGCTCGACATTCGTCAAGGCACCCCGTTCTCCAACCCCTGCTCGGTGTACGCCGGCACCTATTGCGATGCCGCGGGTTCCAACATCGTGGTCATCACCTCCGGTGTGGCGCGTAAACCGGGTCAATCCCGTCTGGATCTGGCGCAGACCAACGTGAACGTGCTCAAAGCAGTCACCGCCGAAATCTTGAAATACGCGCCCGACGCCACCTACGTCATCGTCAGCAATCCCGTCGACGTGCTGACCTATGCGTTTTGCAAGTATTCGGGTCTTCCCGAGTCGCGCATCATCGGTTCGGGCACCATCCTCGACACCTCCCGCCTGCGTTCGCGCTTGTCGGAATACTACAACATCAACCAGCGCAACGTGCACGCGTACGTGCTGGGCGAGCACGGCGACTCCTCCTTCATTCCCTGGTCGCTGGCGAACATCTCCAACGTGCCGATCGACGATTACTGCCACGCGGTGCAGACCTCGACGCAGTATCCGTCCTTCCACAAGGAAGAGGTCGAGGAATACGTCCGCAAGTCCGGCGCGCGCGTCATTGAGCGCAAGGGTGCTACGTTCTACGCGGTGTCCATGTCGGTCGTGCACATCTGCAAATGCCTGCTCGGCGGCATCGACACCACGATGACCGTCTCCACCATGCTCCACGGCGAATACGGCATCGACGATGTATGCCTGAGCTTGCTCAACATCGTCGGCAACAAGGGGGCGCACAGCAAGATCCTTCTGCCGCTCAACAGCCAAGAAACGGCGGCGCTTCACAACAGCGCCAACTGCCTCAAAGCCACCATCAACAGCATTCAAATCTGATCGCGTATACATAGTCAAACAACAGAAAGGAAGATCCGTCATGGAATATCGCATCGAACACGACTCTATGGGTGAGGTAAAGGTCCCCGCCGACCGTCTGTGGGCGGCACAGACCCAGAGAAGCCACGAGAATTTTGAGATCGGCGTCGGCATCGAGACGATGCCCCGCGAGATCGTGCACGCATTCGGCATTTTGAAGAAGGCCGCCGCGATCGCCAACCACGGTCTGCGTCCCGAGAAGATGACCGCCGAAAAGCTCGAAGCGATCGGCAAGGCTTGCGACGAAGTGATCGACGGCACGCTGCAAGAGCATTTCCCGCTCGTCGTGTGGCAGACCGGTTCGGGCACGCAGTCCAACATGAACACCAACGAGGTCATTGCCAACCGCGGCAATCAGATCCTCGGGCAAACCCTTTTGCATCCCAACGACGACGTCAACATGAGCCAGTCCTCCAACGACACCTTCCCCACCGCGATGCACATTGCGGCGGTGTTGCAGCTCGAGGATAAGCTCATTCCCGCCGCGCAGACGCTCATCGACACCTTCCGCCGCTTGGAGGAAGAAAACAAGGGCATCGTCAAGAGCGGTCGTACCCATCTGCAGGACGCCACCCCCATCACCTTCTCGCAGGAGATCAGCGGCTGGCGTTCGAGCCTCGAGCGCGACATCGAGTTGATCCGCCTGGCGGTGGGTCCGTTGTACGAACTGGCGCTCGGAGGCACCGCCGTCGGCACCGGTCTGAACGCGCCGAAGGGCTTTGCCGAATCGGTGGCCTCCGAAGTCGCAAAACTGACCGGCAAGCCGTTCGTCACCGCGCAAAACAAGTTCCACGCGCTCACCTCCAAGGATGAACTCGTGTTCGCGCACGGTGCTGTGAAAGCGCTCGCCGCCGATATGATGAAGATCGCCAACGACGTGCGTTGGCTCGCATCCGGACCGCGCGACGGTCTGTCGGAGATCTTCATCCCCGAGAACGAGCCCGGCTCGTCCATCATGCCCGGCAAGGTCAACCCCACGCAGTGCGAAGCGGTCACGATGGTCGCGGTGCAGGTCATGGGCAACGACGTCGCCGTCGGTATGGCCGCCTCGCAGGGCAACTTCGAGCTGAACGTGTTCATGCCCGTGTGCATTTACAACTTCCTGCAATCGACCCGCTTACTCAGCGAAGCGATCCTCTCGTTCAACAAGAATTGCGCGGTCGGCATCCAAGCGAACAAAGAGAAGATGCATCACAACCTGCATAACTCCTTGATGCTCGTCACGGCGCTCAACCCGTACATCGGCTACGAGAACGCCGCCAAGACCGCCAAGAAGGCGTATAAGGACAACATCTCGCTCAAGGAGGCGTGTGTGGAGCTCGGTTTCCTCACTGCGGAGCGTTTTGATGAAGTGTTCCATCCGGAAGAGATGGTTTAACGGAGGGATTTCCCATGAATGTGCGATATTTTCCCGGTTGCACCCTGAAGACCAAGGCGAAGGATCTCGATGCCTACGCCCGTCGTTCGGCAGAGGCGCTCGGTGTGACGCTCGACGAGCCGAAGGACTGGCAATGCTGCGGCGGTATGTTCACCTCCGCGAACGACGAGGTCGCCACCAAGCTGTCGTCGGTGCGCCTGCTCAAAGACGCCGCCGCCTCGGAACAACCGCTCGTGACGGTGTGCTCGGCTTGCCACAACGTGGTCAAGCAAACCAACCACGCCATGCAGACGGACGCGGCGTTTGCCGACCGCGTCAATCGCTACCTGGGCGACGATGCCTACCACGGTGAAGCGACCGTCTACCACTACTTGGAACTTCTCCGCGACGTGGTCGGCTACGGCGCGATCAAAGAAAAGGTCGTCAATCCCCTCAAAGGCAAGAAGATCGCTTGCTACTACGGTTGCTTGCTTCTGCGTCCCGGTTCGGTGATGCGCATGGACGATCCCGAAAATCCGTCCATCATGGAAGATCTCGTGCGTGCGCTCGGCGCAGAGCCGGTGATCTTTGCCAACCGCAACGAGTGCTGCGGCGGCTACATGACGATGGAGAGTCCTGCGCTCGCGCAAAAGAAGAGCGAAGCCGTCATTCGAAACGCCAAGGCGAACGGTGCGGATCTGATCATCACCGCCTGCCCCTTGTGCCGTTACAATCTCAATAAGCAAAGCGACGATCTGCCCATCGTCTATTTCACAGAGCTTCTCGCAGAAGCCCTCGGCGTGAAGGAGGAGCCCCATGAATAATGCTCAACTGCGCGACGAGGTGATCCGCATCAGCGGCGTCAACCCGTCCAAATGTATGGGATGCGGCAAATGCTCCGCAACCTGCCCCGCCTATGACGAGATGGAGTTTCACCCCCATCAGTTCGTCTCCATGATCAAAAACGGTGACCTGGCACCGCTTCTCAAATCGGATTCGCTGTTCCGCTGCTTGTCCTGCTTTGCGTGCGTCGAGCGTTGCCCGCGCGGTGTCGAACCCGCCAAGCTCATCGAGGCGGTGCGCTTGCAGGTCATCCGTGAGAAAGGCGCCAATCATCTGAAGCCCGAGAGCGTGCCCGCCATGGTCGACGAGGATCTGCCCGGTCAGCTTCTGGTCACGGCGTTCCGAAAATATGCCAAGTAAAGGAGGAAAAGACGAATGCAACGAATCGGTGTTTTTGTATGCTGGTGCGGCAGTAACATCGCCGGCACCGTCGATGTAAAAGCCGTCGCAGAAGCGCTCTCGCATGAGCCGGGCGTGGTCTTTTCCACCGACTACCAATATATGTGCTCGCAGGCAGGTCAAGATATGATCAAGGCCTCCGTTGCCGAGCATCACTTGACCGGCATCGTGGTCTGCTCCTGCTCGCCGCGTATGCACGAAGCGACCTTCCGTAAAACGGCAACGGCCGCCGGTCTCAACCCGTATATGGTCGAGATCGCGAACATCCGCGAGCAATGCTCGTGGGTCCATAAGGATATGCCCATCGGCACCGAGAAGGCGATCATCCTCGGCAAAGCCGCGGTGGCGAAGGTCCATCTGAACGCACCGCTCACCCCGGGCGAATCCCCCGTCACCAAACGGGCGCTGGTCATCGGCGGCGGTATTGCCGGCATTCAAACGGCGCTCGACATCGCCGATGCGGGCTTTAAGGTCGATATCGTCGAAAAGAAGCCCACCATCGGCGGTAAGATGGCACAGCTCGACAAGACCTTCCCCACCCTCGACTGCGCAGCGTGTATCCTCACGCCGAAGATGGTGGATGTGGCGCAACACGAAAACGTCCGCATCTTCTCCTACAGCGAGGTGTCCGAGGTGAAAGGCTTTGTCGGCAACTTCGACGTCACCATCAAAAAGCATGCGCGCTTCGTCAAAGAGGATCTCTGCACGGGCTGCGGCGCTTGCGTCGACAAATGCCCGATGAAGAAAGTCCCCAACGAGTTCAATCTCGGCATGGACAACCGCCCCGCGATCTACATTCCGTTCGCACAGGCGGTGCCGAAGGTCGCCACCATCGATCCCGCGCACTGCAATATGCTCAAGAACGGCAAGTGCGGTCTTTGTGCTCGCGTTTGCACCGCCGGCGCCATCGATTACACCCAGCAGGATGAATACGTCCAGGAGAAGTACGGCGCGATCGTCGTTGCCACGGGCTTCAACCCCATCTCAATGGACAAATTCGATGAATTTGCCTACAACCAATCCAAAGACGTCATCACCTCGCTTGAGTTCGAGCGTTTGACCAACGCCGCCGGTCCGACCGCCGGCAAGCTCCTGCGCCCCTCCGACGGTGCGCATCCACACACCCTCGTGTTCGTGCAGTGCGTCGGTTCGCGTTGCACCGCTTGCGCGGAAAAGGGCAAGGAATACTGCTCGAAGATCTGCTGTATGTACACAGCGAAGCACGCGATGCTGGTGCGCGACAAATACCCGGACGTCGACGTGTATGTGTTCTACATCGACGTGCGTACCCCCGGCAAGAACTTCGACGAATTCTACCGCCGCGCGGTAGAGGAATACGGCGTGAAATACATCAAGGGCACGGTCGGCAAGGTCGTTCCCGAGAACGGTGTGTTGAAGGTGCAAGCCTCCGACCTGCTGAATAACAAGCAACTGCACATCGATGCGGACATGGTGGTGCTGGCCGCCGCGATCGAACCCGATCGTTCGGCGCGTCCGCTGGCTACCATGCTGACCGCTTCGATGGACACCAACGACTTCTTCACCGAAGCGCATCCGAAGCTCCGTCCCGTGGAAAGCCCGACGGCGGGCGTGTTCCTCTCGGGCGCTTGCCAAGGCCCCAAGGACATCCCCGAAACGGTGTCGCAAGCGGGCGCCGCGGCTTCGAAGGTCATCGGACTGCTTGCCAAAGACAAGCTGATGGGCAACCCCTGCGTTGCTTCCTCGAACGAAGCCATGTGCAACGGCTGTTCGTCCTGCGCGAACGTGTGCCCCTACGGCGCGATCACCTATGAAGACAAAGAATTCCGTATGCCCGACCGCACCGTTGCCCTGCGCCGCGTGGCGAAGGTCAACCCGGCGGTGTGCCAGGGTTGCGGTTGCTGTACGGTCGCGTGCCCGTCGGGTGCGATGGACCTCAACGGCTTTAAGAACGATCAAATCCTGGCGGAGGTGGATGCGATATGCAAGTAAACGGCGAATTCAAGCCCTTGATCGTGGCGTTCTGCTGCAACTGGTGTTCCTACGCCGGTGCCGACCTTGCGGGTAACAACCGCCTCAACTATCCGGCGGAAGTCAAGATCATCCGCGTCCCCTGCTCCTGCCGTGTCAACCCGACGTTCATCCTGCGCGCGTTCCAGCGCGGTGCGGACGGCGTGATCCTGTGCGGTTGCCATCCCGGCGACTGCCACTACACCTCCGGCAACTACTACACACGCCGCCGTATGGCGATGCTGTTCTCGATGCTCGACTATCTCGGCATCGAGCGCGAACGTACCCGCGTGGAATGGGTGTCGGCGGCGGAAGGCGCGAAGTTTGCCGCCACGATGAACGATTTTGTTGCTCAGGTCACCGCCCTGGGTGAGAACAAGAGATTGGAGGATCTGCGATGCAAAAAGTAACCGCTTCTCAACTCATCGACAGAGCCGCCGCTCTTCTTTCCGACGGGTCCGTTTCGGCGGTTCTCGGGTGGAAACAAGGTGAGTTTGACTACGACATCACACCGGCGGTCTTTGCGGACGAGCAAGCGCTTCGCGACGCGTTTGTCTGGAACGACTTCTGCGGTGCCAACTTCTCGAAATACCTGCTGAAAGCGACCAAGAAGGTGGACGGCAAGGTACTGGTGTTCCTCAAGCCCTGCGACACCTACAGCTTCAATCAGCTTCTCACCGAGCATCGCTTTGACCGCGACAAGGTATACGCCATCGGCATCCCTTGTGAAGGCATGGCGGACATCGACAAGGTCAAAGCACAAAGCGGCGACGGCATCGTCTCCATCGCGTGCGGCGAGACCATTCAGGTGACGACGCTGTACAACGACGCGCCCGTCAGCGTGGAGCTTGCCGATGTGCTGGAAGAGCGCTGTGCAAACTGCAAGAGCAAAAAGCACGTCGCGTACGACGAGTTGCTCGGCGACGAGGGCGATGTGCTCGACTCCGCACGTTTTGACGAAGTGGCTCAGCTCGAAGCGATGACGCCCGACGAGCGCTTTGCGTTCTGGCAGGAGCATCTGTCGCGTTGCATTCGTTGCAATGCGTGCCGCGACGTTTGTCCCGCTTGCACCTGCGAAAAGTGCGTGTTTGACAACCCTGCTTCGGGCGTGGAAAACAAAGCGCCCGCCAATGAGTTTGAGGAGAAAATGTTCCACATCATCCGTGCGTTCCACGTGGCGGGGCGTTGCACCGACTGCGGCGAATGCTCGCGCGTATGCCCGCAGAACATTCCGCTCCATCTGCTCAACCGCAAGTTCATCAAGGATATGAACGACAACTACGGCGAGTATCAGGCGGGTGCCGAAGTCGGCAGTCGCGCGCCGCTCGTCGATTTCACGCTCGACGACCCCGAGGCCGCCGACGTGCTGGATAGGAGGGGTTAAGGATGCGTAAATGTGCTCTTTCGGCGATGAACGACATCTTTGCCGCCATCGCTTCCTCCAAAACCGTGTATCTCCCCGTCGACGGTGCAGACGGCAACGCCGCCTTTACCAAATGGGAGGACGGTCTCGTTTGGAGCCATGCGCTCAACACCGTGCGCAGCCCGAAAGACTTCTTCTTCCCCCAGACGGAAGACCTGATGGCCTTCAAAACGGAAGGCAAAACCATCGAAGTCATCGACATCCGCAAGGAATCCGAGGATTTTGTGATCTTCGGTGTGCGCGCGTGCGACGTCAAGAGCTTTGACGTCCTCGACCGTGTGTTTCTTTCGGAACCCGTTGACAGCTTCTATGCCTCGCGCCGCGAACACGGCGTGATCGTGTCGCTGGCGTGCTCGCGTCCGTCGGAGACCTGCTTTTGCGGTACGTTCGGCATCGACGCGACGGCACCTGCCGGTGACGTGACCGCGTGGAAGACCGAGGATACGGTCTATTTCGAGGCGAACACCGCCAAAGGTGCGGCACTTCTGAAAGACATCGAAGCGCTCACCGAGGAGGCTTCGGACGACGCGGTCAAAGCACAGCAGGAAAAGACGAAGACCATTCTTGCGAAACTGCCGCTTGCCAACCTCACGACCGAGGCGTTCGGCGGCGGCAAGACAAAGGAATTCTTCAACCATCCTGCGTGGGAAGAATTGTCGCAGGCCTGCCTCGGTTGCGGTACCTGCACCTTTGTGTGCCCCACCTGCCAATGCTACGACATCAAAGAGTTTAACACCGGAAACGGTGTGGTGCGTTACCGTTGCTGGGATTCGTGCATGTATTCGGAATTTACGAAAATGGCACACGGCAACAACCGTCTGACCCAGAAAGAACGCTTCCGTCAACGCTTTATGCACAAGCTCGTGTACTATCCCGAGAACAACGACGGACTGTTCAGCTGTGTCGGATGCGGCAGATGCTTATCGAAATGTCCGATTTCGATGAATATTGTGAAAGTGATGAAAACGATCGGAGGGAACAACGGATGAATGCACACGATACTTTGATCCCGCAAATCGGTGTCATCACCGACGTACGCATCGACACCCCCGATATCAAAACCTTCCGTGTCGTCACCCCCGACGGCAAGAAAGCGTTTGACCATCGCCCCGGTCAATGTGCGATGCTCTCCATTCCCGGTGTGGGTGAGGCGATGTTCTCCATCACCTCTTCCCCGACGAACGAGGAATATATGGAGTTTTCCATCAAAAAATGCGGCTGTGTCACCGATTGGCTCCACCAAGCGGAGGTCGGTCAACAGCTGACCATCCGCGGGCCTTACGGTCGCCCCTTCCCCGTCGACGATGAATTTGCCGGCAAGAACATGCTGTTCATCGCGGGAGGTGTGGGTCTTGCGCCGCTGCGCTCGGTCATCAACTACTGCCGTCACTACCGCGATCGCTACGGCGACATCGATATCGTCTACGGTTCGCGCAGTAAGGATGACCTGCTCGATTACGAAGAGATCATCAACGAATGGGCAAACGATGCCGGTGTCAACGTGCATCTGACCATCGACAATCCGCAAGAGGGCTGGGACGGTCACGTCGGCTTTGTTCCGAACTACGTCAAGGAACTCGGCTTCTCCACCGACAAGACCGCCGTGCTGTGCGGTCCGCCCATCATGATCAAGTTCACACTCGAAGGGTTGATTGCACTCGGCTTCGACAAGACGCAAGTGTACACCACCTTAGAGCTTCGCATGAAGTGCGGTGTGGGCAAATGCGGTCGTTGCAACGTGGGCGCGAAGTACGTCTGCAAAGACGGTCCCGTCTTCCGTTGCGATGAGCTCGACGAGCTCCCCGACGAGTATTAAAAGGAGTGAATAACGATGGAAAACATGGTGAATATTTTCCTGTTCGGAAAGAAATACACCGTTCCCGCCAACCTCACCATCATGACGGCGATGGAATATGCCGGCTATCAGTTGGTGCGCGGTTGCGGTTGCCGTAACGGCTTTTGCGGCGCGTGCGCCACGATCTACCGTATCAAAGGCGAGAACGAGCTGAAGACCTGCCTTGCGTGCCAAACCACCGTCGAGGATAACATGTATATCGCGACGTTGCCGTACTTCCCGCTCGTCAAGCAGGTGTACGACATCGAAAAGGTGCCCACCACCGAAACGGTGATGATGCAACTGTATCCCGAGATCTACGCCTGCGTCGGTTGCAACGCCTGCACCAAGGCGTGCACGCAGGAACTCAACGTCATGCAATACATCGCCTACGCCCAGCGCGGCGATTTCGAGAAATGCGCGGAAGAGTCGTTTGACTGCGTGATGTGCGGCATGTGCTCGTCGCGTTGCCCTGCAGGCATTTCGCATCCGCAGGTGGCAATGCTGGCACGCCGCATCAACGGCAAATACCTCGCCCCCGGTTGCGGTCACCTTGAGGACCGCGTGCGCGAGATCCAAAACGGCGATTTCACCGAATTGATCGAAGCGCTGATGCAAAAGCCGGTCGAAGAGCTCAAAGAACTTTATAACACCCGCGAGATCGAGAAGTAAGGAGGAGAGCCAGTATGTATTCGGAATATTATCAAGCATCCCTGGCGGCTGTGGAAGCGGCGCGTGAACAAAACGTCGCGATGGAACCCGCCCGCATGACCGCCGAACAAAAAGCAACTCTGCTCGCCACCTACCATCCCGATTATAAAGAGCATGAGTTTTCCACCCTGCAGATCGGTCCGAACAAGGGCGACAAAGTGCCCCACGAGCTTGCCGAAATGTTGCAAGCGCACAGCCGCATCACGGCGGACGATGTCGATCTGAACACCCCGGCCTACGATGTGGACGTTCTCGTCATCGGCGGCGGCGGCGCGGGTACTTCCGCGGCGATCGAAGCGCACGAAGCGGGCGCTTCCGTCATGATCGTGACGAAGCTTCGCATGGGCGACGCCAACACCATGATGGCGGAAGGCGGCATCCAAGCGGCGGATAAGCCGAACGACTCCCCCGCCATCCACTTTGTCGACGCATTCGGCGGCGGTCACTTTGCCGCGAAGCGCGACCTGCTGGCAAAGCTCGTCTGCGACGCGCCCGAAGCGATCCAATGGCTTTCGAACCTCGGCGTCGAATTTGACAAAGAGGCGGACGGCACGATGGTCACCACTCACGGCGGCGGTACCTCGCGCAAGCGTATGCACGCGGCGAAGGACTATTCGGGTGCGGAGATCATGCGTACCCTGCGTGACGAGGTCTTGAACCGTCAGATTCCCGTTGTCGACTTTACCTCGGCGATCGAGCTGATCCTCGACGAAAACGGTAAGGCGGCCGGTGCGGTACTGATGAACATGGAGACCAAGGAACTGATGGTCGCCAAGGCGAAGACCGTCATCATCGCAACGGGCGGTGCCGGTCGCATGCACTACCAAGGCTTCCCGACTTCCAACCACTACGGCGCGACGGCGGACGGTCTCGTGCTCGGCTATCGTGCCGGCGCGAAGCTCCTCTACGCCGAAACGCTTCAATACCATCCGACGGGTGCCGCGCATCCGACGCAGATCTTCGGCGCGCTTGTGACCGAGAAGGTGCGTTCGCTCGGCGCGAAGCTCGTCAACAAGAACGGCGAAGTGTTCATGCATCCGCTGGAGACGCGCGACGTGACGGCGGCTTCCATCATCCGCGAGTGCTCCGACCGTGACAACGGTCTGGAAACCGCCAGCGGTGTGGCGGTGTGGCTTGACACCCCGATGATCGACATGATCGGCGGTGAAGGTACCATCGAAAAGCGCATCCCCGCGATGATGCGTATGTTCATGGAATACGGCATCGACATCCGCAAGGAACCGATCCTCGTCTATCCGACGCTCCACTATCAAAACGGCGGTCTGGACATCACCCCGAACGGCATGACGACGAACATTGAGAACCTCTTCGTCGCCGGCGAGGCGGTCGGCGGTATCCACGGCAAGAACCGCTTGATGGGCAACTCGCTGCTGGACATCATCGTGTTCGGCAGAAGCGCCGGTATCCACGCGGCCGAAGCGGCGAAGAATACCACCCTCGGCGCGTTGACGCTGGACCATATCGCGGCGTTTGAGAAGGAGATCGCGGCGGCGGGCATCGAGACCGATGCCGTCTCTCCGAAGCTTCTCCCCAACTACACCAAGCTCAAGAGCATCTGATCGGGAGGCGTTTTCCATGGAATTGTTTAACGGTACCATCTCGATCACCGGTGTCACGTTGTTGCTGTTCTGTGTGGCGGCGATCGCCGCCGTGGGCTACGCGATCGGGCGCATCACCATCAAGGGCGTTGCCCTCGAAACGGCGGGCGTGTTCCTGGTAGCGTTGATCGTCGGTTGCACTCTGTATCCGCATCTGGATGCTTTGTACGCTCCGGGTACACTCAAATCGCTTCTCAGCGTTGTCAAGGACCTCGGTCTTGTGCTGTTCGTGACATCGGTCGGCTTTATCGCCGGTCCGAACTTCTTCGGCAATCTAAAGCGCAATTTCAAGTCCTATGTGTTGCTCGGACTGGTGATCATTCTGGCGGGCGGTCTGACGACCGCTGCCTGCATCAGCGTCGGGCAAGCGGCTCACCTCGGCGCTACTCCTGAAGAGACCACCTTTGTGGTCGTCGGACTGATGTCCGGCGCACTCACCTCCACCCCCGCCTACAGCGCCGCCGGTGAAGCGGCGGAAAAAGTGGGTCAGGGAGACGCCGTGTCGGCCGGCTACGGCATTGCCTACATTTTCGGCGTCATCGGCGTGGTGCTGTTCGTGCAGTTGCTCCCGAAGCTGACAAAGGCGAATGTTGAGAAGGAACGCGCGTTGCTCAATGCGGTTTCCGCTTCCGACAAAAAGCGCGAGTACCACGGCAAGCTGATCCACAAGGACGGCTTCGGATTCATGCCGTTTTTGCTGGCCGCGGTCGTCGGCATCTTCATCGGACAGATCGCGTTCGGCTCATTCTCGCTCACCACAACGGGCGGCTGCATGTTTGCCGCCTTGATCTTCGGTCACTTCGGTCATATCGGCCCCGTGAGCATCATGCCGGACGAAAAGGCGCTCAAGGTGCTCCGCGAACTGGGACTGATGCTGTTCCTCATCGGCTCCGGCGTTTCGTGCGGTGCGCGCTTTGTGGAGATCTTCCACCCCGTCTACTTTATCTTCGGCATCTTCATCACACTCGTTCCGATGATCGTGGGCTTCTTGTTTGCCAAATACGTGCTCAAGCTGAGCCTGTTCAACAACCTCGGATCCATCACGGGCGGCATGACCTCTACCCCCGCGCTCGGCACGCTGATCAGCGTGACCGGCACGGAAAACGTGTCTGCCGCCTATGCGGCGACCTATCCGATCGCGCTCATTGCGGTGGTGCTGGTGTCGCAGGTGTTGATCTTGATCTTCTGATCCCTTCATACCATGACAAATCCCCCGACGTCTGTCGAACGACGTCGGGGGATTTGCTTTATAAGGAGAAGTTGAAGAACGCCAATGGATCACGCGGACACGAGTCCCGTCAGCAACAGGCGCACGTCGGTGGTATCCACCACACCGTTGCCGTTCATATCAGCAACCGTCCAACGGCGCGTGTATTCGTGGATCAAAACGCTAAGCAAGGTGCGCGCATCGCGCGAGGTGACGGCGCCGTCGAAATCGGCATCGCCCGGTTGATAATCGGTCGTTACATGCAGAGAAACGCCCGTTTGAGCGGCGTAGATTTCCGCCGCCTCACTGCCATCGGAAATCAGCGTAAAGTCCTCACGCACGCCCACAGAGCCGGGAATCAAGTCGGGATACGCGGGATCTTGATAATATCCAAAGCCGAGGGCGTGTTCCCCGATGGAGGTCACCGTTGACGGGATGACCACCTGCTTCAATTCCGGGCAACAGAAGAAAGCTTGCCGCTCGATGATTTCGAGCCCTTCGGGCAAAAACACCTGCTCGATGCGCGTTTCCTGAAACGCGCCCGCGCCGATCACGCGCACCGTGTCGGGAACCACGACCGTGCGGAGGTTGCTTCGACGCAGAAAGAGACAATCCCCGAGTTCCGATACCGTGTAGCCGTAGACGGTGTCGGGGATCACCATCACCTCCGACAGATCGTTGATCTCCGTCAAGCGCACCGTGCCGTCTTCGAGCAATTCATATTCATACAACAGTGCCTGATCCTCGGCGGTGACAGGCATCGCCGACAGCATCAACAGTGCCAATGTCAACAATAAGCCGATTCCTCGTTTCATGATCTACACCCCTTTTACAACAATTCGTAGTGAATCTCACTGTCAGCGACGATACGATCAACGAGCACCAATTCCTGCCCATCGTAGCCGTCACGCGTCACCGACATCATCATCGGCATCGTTTTCACGACGGTGAGTCCCATATCGCCGTAAGCGTGCACTTTCAAAGCGCGGTGCAGATAGATCGCGCCGTCCTGCATCGTGCAGGACAGGATGTGCATATCGTCTCCGTGATACGCGGCAACGTATCCCGCCCAGATGAGCATGTGATCTTCAAACCAGCGGTCGGTGTAGGTTTGAAAGCCCTGCATCTCGGAAGCGGATGTTTCATGGTATGCCAGCGAGAAGGCCTCCAATTCCTCGCGGTTGCGGATGAGGCATGCGTCGACACGGCGATAGCTTTTCGCGTTTCCGGAGGAGCATTCCACAAGATCCAACGGCACGACGGTGCTGTCGTCAAAATAGGACACCACGGTCACATCGCGATCTTGCGCCGCCGCTTTGTCGACCGCCACGAACGCATAGCGTTGCTTTTGGTTGCCGAGTGCGGAATGCACGAGCGAGATATACAGTGCCTCCTCGTCCGCCGTCACCGCGGCAACGTGCGCATCGGTGGCAACGGGCAACGCGATAAGGGTTTGCGTGCTGTACGACCAGAGCACATCGTAGCACGCGGGATCGACGGCATCGTCTTGATAAATAAAGGCATCCCAGTCCTCTTTGGTGTTGAGAATGCCGATGGGTGCCACATCATACAACGGTACGTCCAAGGCGATATACCGTGTCTCAAACGCCACATCCGACGGCACGGGAACGGTCTCCCCCGACGCGGCGGCATACGCATACAGTGCGTCCTGCGTCGTCAGCGTACCGTCGCGGTTGAGATCGCCAAGCGCGATTTCGGACGGTGTCGGCGTGACACGCCCCGATGCCGACGCAAACAGCGCCAGCGCATCGAACATATCGGCGCGATCGTCACGGTTGATATCCCCAAGCGGCAACGCCGCTGTCGGCATGGCGGTGAGTGACATCACAAGCGCCGTCAACAGCGCGATTCCTCGTTTCATCATACGGTTCACCCTCCTTTAAGGTCATAGTTCAGTTCCACCATACTCCGCCGTTCCCTAGGTCGGGATCGATCGTTGGGACGGTCGTACCCGCCGACGGCATGGTGGCGGTGGTCGTGGTGGTTGTGGTCGTTGTGGTGGTCGTGGTAGTGGTCCAATCCTCCCACCAGTTGCCGTCGCCGTCATCCCCGCCAAGCCAACTGTCGCCGGGAGACTGGACAGGCGGATCGGCGTCGGGATTATAGGTGGTGGTCGTGACGGGAGGCGGTGTGGTGCCGACGGTGGTGGGCAAGGTGGTGGGTAAGGTGGTCGGCACCGTGGTCACCGACGGGCGCTGTGTCGTGACCGAGGTCGCACGCGTGGTCGACACCGTCGGTTTTTTTGACGTGGTGTTTGCCGATGTCGACGGAGCGGTAGCGATCTGAGACGCGGATTCGCTCGGCGATACGCTCGTCGAAACGGAGGTCGGCGGTGCGGTCGAAGTGGTGTGCGACACGCTTGAGAGCGTGGTCGCGACCGTGACGGGCAGTTCGCCCTGCGGCGGTTCTGACACGGGCAGGGTCGCCGAACGATCCTGCAAAGCGACCGTCGTCAGCACCAATACAAAGCAAGCGGTGCACACGCCGAGCAATCCTTTTTGAATCATCCGACGGCGGCGCGCGGCCGCACACATCTGTTCTTGATAGCGGCGGCGGATCTCTTCGATTTGTTTGTCGAGGTTTCTCATAGTGTCAACACCTCCTCTTTCTCAAGTGTGTGACGAAGCATGGTTTTGGCACGGTACAGCAGGTTGTCGACCTGCTTTTTGTTCTTTTTCATCACGCGCGCGACCTCATCGTAGGTCAAGCCTTCAAAATACGTGAGATGGATCGCCGCGCGCATATCCTCAGGAAGATCGGCGATCGCCTCGTGAAGCAGGCGGTCGCGCTCACGCTTCAAAAAGGCATCGCTCACACGTTCGTCGGCGAGCGTCATTTCCAATTCCCCGAGCGGCACCGCCGCACGGCGTTTTTGATGTTTTAGATAATTGAGCGCCCGACACCGTCCGATCATGAACACATAGGTTTTCAGCGACACGCGAAAGTCGTACCGCGTTTTGTGCTTCATCAGCTCCACAAAGCTGTCGATGGCGATGTCTTCGGCTACATGGTAATCTCCCACATAGCGCTCGACGAAAAAGACCAGCTTGTCAAACAGCGTTTTGACGACCTCGTCAAACGCGGCTTCGTCTCCCTCGAGATAGCGGCGGTAGCTACTTTCACCGTTATCCACGAGTGCCGAACCTCCTTTCGGTTTCGTTCACCCCTTATACAACACCGAAGGGGCAAAATCCTTATCCTTTTCTAAAAAAATTGTACAATACGGTGACGGAGTGCGTCAAGGGGAGAGCGCCGTCTGCATCGGCTCATTTGCTTTGCGAATACCACCTTCCCCTCGAAAAGGAAGGCGAAAAAGAAAAAGATGTGCAGAAAATGCATTCTGCACATCTTTTTTTAACCGTTATTTCTCGGCGGCAAGGCCCTTCTTCATCGCAGCAAGCGTTGCGGTGAGGGTGCTGTCGAGCTTCAAATAGTTCGTGATGTAGTCGGTGCCGTCGATGTTGGCGTAGTCGTTGACACTGAACCACACCGCGCCCTTGATGCAGTTGACGAACTCGTAGCCGGGTTCTTCGCGCTTGGCAAAGCAATCGAACATCGCTTCCACCCACGCTGCCTGCTTTGCGGCGTTGCGACCGAGAGTGGTCGATTTCCAACCGCCGATGCCCCAGTCGTAGATCTTTTCGCCGCCCGCACCCACCGCGAACTCCGAAATGATTGCGGGATACTCGTCAAAGTAAGGCGTATTCTTTTCGTAGAGCGTGCGATAGTGATCCTCAAACGAGGTCAGCGTCGCGTTGTTGGCGGTTTCGTACGCCGTCAGACCGATCACCTGCATATACTCGGTGCCGGGCATGAAGCACAGGTGCTCGCCCCAGGCACAGTACGGCGTGGTACCGGCGATCGGATTGAAGATCCAGATGCAGTTGTCGACACCCTCTTCCTCGAAGATGTCGTAGAGGCGACGCCACGTCTCGATGAAGATGTCGGGATCAAGCAGGTTGACGATACCCGAATAGCTCGTCCAGTCGGTGTTCATCTCGTTGTTGAGACGGAACAGCACGGGCTTGCCGTACTTCTTGATGTCACGTGCCAGTGTACGGAAGTGCTTGTCGTAGTCGCCGCGCAGGATATCGTACATCGGGGTGTAACCCGCCAGATTCGTATTGTTACTGGTGGTGAACTGATAGGTGAACTGCAAGACCGGTTTGCCGTTGAAGCCGTTGCCGCCCGCAAAACGTGCCGCCTGCTCCGAGGGGAAATAGTGCAGGGTATTGCTCCAACCGATGTGCGTGTAGGTCGGCATGATCTCATAGTCGTAGTCGAGCGTCGTGGAGAGGCGATCGTATTCCGATTGGATCTTATCCTCATTCGCGCCGTGTTCGGACATACTCGCCGAGAAGAAGCCCCAGTCGGTGCTCGTTTGATTCACAAGCTTGTTGTAGTACGCGAGCGTTTCGGCGTTCCACGCATCGGGGATCTCCGCCTCGTAGGCACCTTGCGCGTTCTTGGCGGTGCCGACGGGGGTGATCTCCTTGAACGATTTGACGATGGTGTCCATATCCGTCGCGCGGTTGGTGGTCGCCTTCATCACAAGGAGATAGAAGTTGACGTATTCGTTGTTTTTGCGAATGATCGCAATGTGGTAGTACGGCATGTCGATGTTCTCGTTGTCGTTGATGACGATGTCATACTGCTTGACGGTGTAGCCCGCCAGCTTGCTCGTCGAGGTCGCCGTCGCGCGCACACGCGACAGACCGTTGCGCGAGAGGTAACTGTCGTCAACGATATACCGCTCCACCCACTCGGTCAGATAGGTGTTCCAGCCGCCTGCGGTGTTGCCGTAGGGGTTTTGGTTTTCGTGCGACACGTTGAGCACGAAATCGTCCGCCACATAGCGCGAACGAAGCTCGGAGAGCGAGTAGTCCGCTTCAAACGACGTGGACGGCAGGGTCATTACGTAACCGTCGGACAGGTTGACCACACGCGCTTTGTTTGCGGTGTAGAAGATCTGCTTGACGTCCGCGCTCGATGCGGGAGCGGAAAAGTCGTTGATGAGGCGGTTGTCGTAGTAATAGTCCACGTCCTTCACGGTCGACGAGACGATCGCGTTGGTCGAATCGTTGTAGGTCGATTTCCAAATGAGGCTCTTGTCGCGGTTCTGGTCGATATAGGAGCGGATGCCCGCGGAATACGAGAACAGGAACAGCGCGTCCATCATGTTGCACTCTTCGCGATAGTCGATGTTGCCCGCTTCCATTTGCACCGCGTTGATGTCGCGTTGACCCGACAGACCGCCGAACAGCGTCAAGGCGTCCATCGTGTTGACCGTACCGTCGGCGTTGACGTCGCCCTTCGGATACGCAAAGGTGATCTCGACCTTTTGCTTTTCGGTGACGTTCGCGATCGTGTAGGTGTTGTTCGTGCCGACGAGCTCCTTACCGTTCGCCTTGACGGTCAGCGTACCAAAGGACGGACGATAGCTCTCGTTCATGTTGACGGTGAAGGTGTAATCCGTACCGTCGATGGCGACGAATTCCCCATTCGCGGGGGTGATGGTGTAGGCATCCGTCTCCTCGGGGAACTTGATCTTGTAGCGATTGGGTTCCGTCGCACGGATGGTCACGTCGTCGATGAACTGTTGCCACACGCCCGTCGCGGTGTGATGGTGGAATGCAAGGTACACCGTCTGACCGCGGTAGGCGTTGAGGTCGGCGATCATCTCTTCGTAATCGTTGCCGCTGTAATACTTGCGGTCGAGCACGATCTGATCCTCGGTGAGTGTGGTGGGATCGGTGATCGGCGTGGTGGAGGCGTAAACCGTGATGTAATCCGCATAGCCGGTCATGTAGCTGGTGTAGATCTGGAAGCTGAGCTCCACCGACGCTTCGGTCATCGAAGGCAACGCAACACCCGGAAGCGTGATGTACTCATCGGGGGTCATGTAGTAGTTGCCGCTCATCGCCGACCGGGATTCGAGGCATTGACCGCTGGTGGGATAGCCGCTGTAGCCGTAGGTGTCGATCTGCCAGCTGTAGCCGTCGCCGTCGATGTCGTAGTCGACCCAGCCCTCGGGAAGCTCGGAGGAACCTTCAAAATCCTCATAGAACAGAATGGTCTCCGCCGCCGATACCTCGACAGGAGCGGCCGAGTAGGGTGTCACACAGCCCAAAAGACCGAAAACGCACACAAGCGCGAGAAGTCGTTTACTGATGTGTTTCATAATTCGTATTTCCTTTTCTTTCTTACTGTTTGAGTCCGCGTCCGAGTGCTTCGATCGCAGGAAGCACACCGTCATCGAGTTCAAAATAATTCATGACGTAATCCTTGCCGTCGATGGTCGCATAGTCGTTCGCACCGAACCACACAGCACCCTTGATGTTCTTGACGAATTCGTAGCCTTCTTCGTCGCGGTGCTTGAAGCACTCGAACATCTCGTCGATCCACTGCACCTGACGATCGAGATGACGTCCCTGCGGACGGTAGATCCACGCCGCTTCCTCGTATTGATAGTTGGCCGCACCGCCGGCACCCGCACCGAACTCCGAAATGACCCACGGGTAGTTGTCGAAATACGGTTGGTTCTTTTGGTAGAGACGGCGATAGTGCAGTTCAAACGATACATAGTCCTCCGGCTCGTTGCCGCGCTCATACGCCGTCAAACCGAGGATCTGCACGCACTCACGGCTCGGGATGTAGGTGTAATACTCGCCCCAGTTGGAGTACGGCGTGGAGACGGAGATGGGATTGAAGATCCACATCGTGTTGTCCACACCCTCTTCGCGGAAGATGCGGTACAAGCGCTCCCACGTGTACACAAACACATCGGGATCGAGCAGGTTGACGATGCCCGAATAACTCGTCCAGTCGGTGTTCATCTCGTTGTTGAGACGGAACAGCACGGGATGGCGATACGCCTTGATGTCACGGGCGAGCTGACGAAGCTGATCGTCGAACTTGCCGCGCATGATATCGAAGGTCGGTGTGTACGCCGCAAGATCCACGTTGTTGGAGGCGGTGAACTGATAGGTGAACTGCAAAACAGGCTTGCCGTTGAAGCCGTTGCCGCCGGCGAATTTGTTCGCCTGCTCGGTGGGGAAGGCGTTGGGGCGCTTGCCATACAAGAGGTGCGTGTAGGTCGGCATGATCTCGTAGTCGTAGCCGCCGAGCAACGTCTTCATGCGGTTATAATCCGCTTCGATGCGCTTATCCTGATAGTCGAAGGAGTCATCGTCTTTGTCGACCATGCTGGCACGGAAGAAGCCCCATTCGGTGTGGCTTTGGGTTTTCAGCTTCTCGAAGTACGCCTTCGTTTCGTCGTTCCAGTAGTCGGGGGTCGGACAGTCGAAGGTCACGTCCGCGTTCTTCGCCGTGCCGATGCGCCACATCTCGGTGAAGGAGCGGATCATGCAGTCGAATTCCTCGGTCATGTCGGTCGCGGCCTTCATAACAAACAGATGGAACACGATGTTGGAATCGATCTTTTTCACAACGGCGATGTGGTAGTACGGCATCGCGATGTCGCCGGGATCGTTGATGTAGAGATCGTAGTTGCGTACCGTGTAGCCGGCGAGCATATCGTCGCGCTCCGTCGTTTCGCGGATGCGACGGATGTTGTTGTCATGCAGGAAGTTATCGTCGATGATGTAGCGTTCGAGCCACTCGGTCAGATAGATGTTCCAGCATCCCTCTTTGTGGGCGTAGGGGTTTTTGTCCTCGCGCGATACGTTCAGGATGTAGCGATCGCTGACGTAGCGCGAGCGCTGTGCACTCCAAAAATAATCCGGAGTGATGTCGGCAGACGGCAGCGTGTACGCCGTGCCGTCGGGCAGGTTGATGACGCGGGCGCGACCCTCGGCAAAGAAGATCTGCTTGACGTCGTGGCATTCGGGCTTTGCGGGAAGCGCTTCGGACAGTGCGCCGTCCACATAGCAGTCACAGCGTTCCGCCTTTGCATTGGCGAAAAAGTCGGTCGGATCGGCATAATACGATTTCCACATACCGGTTACCTCGCTTTCGTTGGGTTTTCAGAAAAGGATACTGTTTTTAGTATAGCATAGCTTCAAGGTCTTTGCAATATAAAAAAACCGTCCCGACGGTCGTCAAGACGGTTTTGTAAAAATCAAGTCTTTGTTTTGCGCTCGGGGATCAGGAAGATGAACACAAGCGAGCTGAGAAGCAATAGGAACGGATAGAACAGATACGGCATCACCTCAAACGCGGAAAGCGTGACTCCCGCCTCCTTCGCCGCCGTGAGAGCGACGAGCATCTGCGCGCCATAGGGGATCACACCCTGAAAAACACAGGAGAACGTATCAAGAATGGACGCGGTCTTGCGCGGGGACACGCCGTAGGACTGTGCCATCTCTTTGGCAATGGGATTTGCCATCACGATGGCGACGGTGTTGTTGGCGGTGGCGATATCCATCGCACCGACCAACAGTCCCATGCCGAGCTGACCGCTTTTCTTGCCCTTGAAGAGGCGTTTTGTCGCGTACAGCAGGGCATCAAAGCCGCCGTTCTTACGCACCAACGCGCAGATCGCCGTCACGAGCACCGTCACGAGAATGGTCTCGTACATACCCGAAACGCCGCTTCCCATCGAAGAAAGCAGATCAGTCGGTTGCACCGCACCCGTTGCGAGCATGATCGCCGCACCCGACAGAATACCGATGAGCAACACGACAAACACATTGTTCAGAAACACACCGCCGACAAGCACCAACACATACGGCAGAAGCTGAAGAAGATCGTAGTCCCCCGTCACCTGTCCCGTCACATCACTTCCGAGCGAGACGAGCAAAATGACGATCATTGCCAACAGCGCCGCGGGAAGGGCGATGAGAAAGTTTTCGCGAAACTTGTCCTTCATCCGACAACCTTGTCCGTTGCAAGCGGCGATGGTGGTGTCCGAGATGAACGAGAGGTTGTCACCGAACATCGCTCCGCCGATCACCGAACCGACACACAGCGCCGCGTTAAAACCGGACGCGCTTGCCACCGACACGGCGATCGGTGTGAGAAGCGTGATGGTACCGACCGAGGTGCCCATCGCCAGCGACACAAACGCGCTCACGACAAACAGCACCACGGGTGCCAGTTGAACGGGGATAATGGACAGCATGAAGTAGGCGACACTTTGCGCGCTTTCGCGTCCGACCGTGCCGACAAACACACCCGCCGTCAAAAATATGAGGATCATCGTGACGATGTTTTTGTCACCGATCCCCTTCCCCATCAGCGACAGCTTTTCTTCAAACGTCACTTTACGGTTCTGCAAGCACGCCGCCAAAAGCGCCGCCATGAAGATCACGACGATCGGGATCTGATAAAACCCCATCTCGATTCGGAACCCATATTCAAACAGGATACCGAGTCCCAAATACAAAACCACAAATAAACCGATCGGCAACAACGCCAATGCGTTCCCTTTTTTCATGATTGCCTCCGAAAGCCAAAAAATTTAAGAGCGCTTAAATGCCTTGGCGGCACTGACCGCCGCCAAGCTCAACAAAAGCGTCAACGGGATCCAAAGCGTCGTCTCCTCAAAATGACCGGTCAGCGGCGATTTTGAAGGATCGGTCGGTGTGGTGACGGTGGTAGTTGTCGTTTGCTCCTCCACGATCGTCATGCGCCCACTGCCGTAAACGGTACGGTAATCCACAAAGAACGAGGGGTATTTTTCGGTGAGCGGCGAATTGCTCGCACGCACCACATGATCTTCAAAGCCCTGCACATACGCCGCCAGCGTCATGTAATCCTCCATCACGTAATCGAGTACGTTGACCGAGTCGTTCAGCATCGCAAAGCCGCCGCCCATATCGCGCAATGTGTAGTTGTAACCGGCAAGATTGTAGCGAGCATCCAACACAAGCGGATCCCATGTGTCGGTGTCTTTGTTGTACACCTTCACATCGCGCACACGATACGCTCCGCTCGGACCGCGTTGCCATACATCCATCTCATCGGCTTCCATCGTATTGGGGATGGCGGTATTGACGGTGTAGGTGATACCGGAAACGTGAAGCAGACTGCCGTTCTCTGCGCGCCCCACGTCCCGCGTGCTCCATTCCAGCATATCCAGCAGTTGTTGGCCGGTGACGGTTTGCAAGCACGCCACGTTGCCAAACGGCAACATATCCTTGCAGGTCTTATAGGTCATATCGCCTGTAATGGCGGTGTTGCGGATACCACCGCCGTTCATCACCGCCACGTCCACATCCAAATCCATACTATCAAACACATAGTACAGCGCGTCGGCCGCAAAATCGCCCGAATTGGTTTGCTGTGTACGCACCAAGCGATTGCCGTTTTCGTCGTAATTGTCCAGCGTCACTTCGGCGCGCCCGATCACCTGTCCGAGTTGCTCATCCACCTGTGACATCCAACCGCTGAGCACCGCCGAGGTGGCCGGATCCGACAACCTCACCGTACCCTCATACAAGTCCGAACGGAGCTCCACACCGTTTTCGGTTTCTTCCCATTCGATAAAATCGGTTTGCACCTGACCGCTCTGTGCGTCGATGACCATCATGCCGATGCGATCAAAATACTCGCCCGTCTGCGTCAAAACCACCTCGTCTTCGGCGGCATCGTGCAGACGTTTCTCCTCGATGATCGTGTGCGAGTGACCGTCGATAAACGCATCGATCCCGGTCACGTTGACGATGGTTTCCTCCGATGTCCAAGGACGCGACGACGGATCCACGCCCAAATGCCCAAGCGCGATCACCACCGTTGCACCATCGGCTTTGGCCTCATTCACCGCGCGCTGTACATCGGCATAAAGTGCCGCGCCGTCCGCGCCGCCGGCGATGCCGTAAATATAGCGTCCGTTTTCGTCTTGAAAATATGACGGTGTGGTTTTTGTGAGGGTTTCGGGGGTGGTGATGCCGACGATGGCGATCGTCTGCTCACCGCACGAGAATAGTTGATAGCTTGGAAGCAGATTCTCGCCGCGTACCCCGTTTTGTTCGTGATAGAAATTGCAAGACACATACGGATACGCCGCGCGATCCATCAACGCAAAGCATCCATCCATACCGTAATCCATTTCGTGGTTGCCAAGAGTGGCTGCATCGTAACCGGCTGTGTTCATCAAATCGATGATGCTCATGCCCTTATCCATCGAGCCATAGGCTGTTCCCTGCGCATGATCGCCGGCATCCACCAAGAGCACATGCTTATATTGCGTTTGCAAATCCTGCTTGACAGCCGCAATCACGTCGTAACTCAACGAGCCGTCGATATAGGTATGTACGTCGTTCGTGTATAAAATGACGATATCCTCCGACAACGTCGATTCCGCACTCGTCGGAACCCACATCAAAAGCAACAAAAAGCATGCCAGTAAGCACGACAATCCCTTTTTCATATAGGTCGCCCCCTTGATTCTCTAAAGGATAGTTTCAGTATACCGCAAAGCCGATGAAAATGCAACCGATGTCGATCGACTCGCCAATTTTGCACATATTCCTTTCGTTTCCATCATATACATACAGCACCATAAGAAACAAAGAGGGCGATGGGTGTGAAGGGTGTGGATGAAGAGCGCGTGTGGCGATCGGCGGTGTACATTCTGGAGAACGGTGCCACCGTACGCGCCGCCGCGACGCATTTCGGCGTCAGCAAGAGTACCGTGCACAAGGATGTGACCGAACGTCTCAAGAGACTCGACCCGACGGTATACGGGCAGGTACGGCAGGTTTTGGAGTTCAACAAGTCGCAACGACACATTCGCGGCGGCAATGCCACAAAAGCGAAATATCGCCGCACAAATTGCCGTGCGAACGCTTGACACCGACCCGAAAATGCGCTATGATACTTAAAGCTCCCACACGCCGCTGTGGTGGAACTGGCAGACACAAGGGACTTAAAATCCCTCGGTAGCGATACCGTACCGGTTCGATCCCGGTCAGCGGCACCAAGAAAAAAGTCCCTTTTGTCTACTGACAAAAGGGACTTTTTTCAATGATATCCGTTCCCTACGGTCACGGATGATATAGCTAACGCTATGATATCTGCTTCGCAGATGATATACGCTTCGCGTATGAAGGAACGGATAGTATATCATGCTTGCGAAGCAAGTATATCATACGGTAACGCCGTATATCATATCGCGTCAGCGATATATCATTGAAAAGTACTGTAATCTGTGGTATACTTAGTTCAACAACTTGAATTTGTGGAGATGTTCTACATGTTCGGCATTACTGTTGATGATGTCATTAAGGTTTTTGATCAACTGAAAGACAGATACGATTTAATCTTGACCACTACCTCTGCGCTGGATGAGGGTTTTACGATAGATTGCCCTATCATTGTAGGTAAAGCCCATGATCAGGTCATTGAATTGTACGAAGATGGCGGAGACTTTGTTTTGGATGTGATGGATGCAGAACAAACAAAGGGCAC
>JAFQFZ010000058.1 GCA_017398425.1 Clostridia bacterium
AGGCGGATGCACCCCGAAAAACGCCCTCGACGGTCCGTTTACGAAACCAACGAACGCGTGCAGTGAAAAACCTCCCTTGTTAACGGCCCAGGCCGGCCTCTCTTGCCGCTTTGCGGCAATTCACCTTCTTGCCGCCCCTACCGCTCTCTATGGGTTTCGTCGTAGGGGAGGGCTTCCATGTCCTCACGTATCGCCAACCAAACGGGCGCACGCAGAGGTGCGCCCCTACGTCAAGCGATGAGATTGCGTAGGGGACGGGTTTCCCGTCCCGTTTTCCACAAATCGGCGGCACCAAGGCACCGCCCTACGGTATCCTATACACGTTCCGTTTCGCCGCCTTGTACGATTCCCGCGAAAAATGTCGTTCTCCTCTTGCAAAAGTGACAAATTCGCGGTACAATAACAAAAGATACCGATTTTCCTAAAGGAGTTGTTTTGTATGTCCAATCAAGTGTTGATCGAAACGTCGGCGCGTCACCTGCACGTCAGCCGTAAAGACCTCGACATCCTCTTCGGTGAGGGCTATGAGCTCACCCCGAAAAAGGATCTTTCTCAGCCCGGTCAGTTCGCGTGCGAGGAGCGCGTGGATGTCGTCGGCCCGAAGAAGACCATCCCCGGTGTGTCCATCCTCGGTCCCGTCCGTCCCGACACGCAGGTCGAGTTGTCCTTGACCGACGCGCGCGCGATCGGTGTTGTGGCTCCCATTCGTGAGTCGGGCGACATCGTCGGCAGCGGTGCGTGCAAGCTCGTCGGCCCGAAGGGCGAAGTCGAGATCGAAGCGGGCGTCATCGCCGCGAAGCGTCACATCCACATGACCCCCGCGGATGCCGAAGTGTTCGGCGTGCAGGATAAGGACATCGTCAGCGTGAAGGTCGACGACAACGGTCGCGGCCTCATCTTCGGCGAGGTCATTGTCCGCGTCAGCCCGAGCTATGCGCTTGCCATGCACATCGATACCGACGAGTCGAACGCCGCGTGCGTGAAACCCGGCACGATGGGCACGGTCATCAAATAAGGTTGATTCCATCAAAAAGGACATCCTCGGATGTCCTTTTTTCTTTGCTCCTTTTTCCATCTTCCTCTTGTAAAATCGGGGGGAGGCATAGTATAATACTTCTGTATGTAAGTCGAAAAGGAGACGACCCTATGTTGTTTTTTGCAGGAGAAGCGGATGTCGCGGTGATCGGTGCCGGACACGCGGGTATCGAAGCGGCGCTCGCCTCGGCGCGGCTCGGTTGCCGCACGCTCCTCTTTACCATCAATCTCGATTGCGTCGGCAACATGCCGTGCAACCCGTCCATCGGCGGTACGGCGAAGGGACATCTGGTGCGCGAGATCGACGCACTCGGCGGCGAGATGGGTAAGGCGGCGGATGCCACCATGCTCCAGTCGCGGATGCTCAACCGCGGCAAAGGTCCGGCGGTGCATTCGTTGCGCGCGCAGATCGACCGCCGCGCCTACCAAGCACACATGAAGCACGTGCTCGAGCGCGAACCGCAGGTGGAACTGCGCCAGGCGCAGATCGTTGCCATGGAACGCGAGGAAGAGACGTGGCTTCTCACCACGCAGTTGCAAGAGCAGTTCCGTTGCAAAGCGGTCATTTTGGCAACGGGCACCTTCTTGCGCGGCAAGATCTTTGTCGGCGACGTGTCCTACAGCGGCGGACCCGACGGTATGTTTGCCGCGGAGGGTCTTAACGAGTCGCTCGAAGCGCTCGGCGTGCGTCTGCGCCGTTTCAAAACGGGAACGCCCGCGCGTGTACTGCGCTCCTCCATCGCGTTTGACACGTTGGAAGAACAACCGGGCGACGAGCCGGTTGTGCCGTTCTCGTTCGAGACGACCGAGGAACTCGAAAACAAAGTCCCGTGTCACATCACGTGGACAAACGAAAAAACCAAACAGGTCATCCTTGACAACCTGCACCGCTCACCGCTGTACGGCGGTAAGATCGAGGGTGTCGGCCCGCGCTACTGCCCGAGCATCGAGGACAAGATCGTGCGCTTTGCGGACAAGGAACGCCATCAGGTGTTCATCGAGCCGTGCGGCGAACACACCGACGAGATGTATCTGCAAGGACTCTCCTCGTCGCTTCCCGTCGATGTGCAGACGGCGTTTTTGCACACCATCGAGGGACTTGAGCGCGTGCAGGTCATGCGCCCTGCCTACGCCATTGAATACGATTGTTGCGATCCGTTGCAACTGGACAGCACGCTCGAATTTCTGGATCTTCCGGGACTGTACGGTGCCGGGCAGTTCAACGGCAGTTCGGGTTACGAAGAAGCGGCGGCGCAAGGCTTGGTCGCGGGCATCAACGCCGCCAGAAAGATCAAGGGACTTTCTCAGATGCGCCTCGACCGCGCGGGAAGCTACATCGGCACGCTCATTGACGATCTCGTGACCAAAGGCGTGACCGATCCCTATCGTATGATGACCTCGCGCTCGGAATACCGCTTGATCCTGCGGCAAGACAATGCCGACGAGCGGCTCACCCCGATCGGACGCGAGATGGGACTGGTCGACGACGAGCGATTCGAACACTTCACCCGCCGTCAGGAGCAAAAGCAGGCGGAACGCCGCCGTTTGGAACAAACGGTGTTGCCGCCGAGCGAGGAGCTCAACGCCGTTTTGCAGACCTACGGCACCACCCCCGTGCAGACGGGCGTGAAACTGCTGGAGCTGCTCAAGCGCCCCCAGCTCACCTACGATGCGCTCGAGTCGGTCGACACGGCGCGACCGCCGCTCGACCCGCTCGTCAAAGAGCAGGTGGAAGTGGAGCTGAAATACGAGGGATACATTCGGCGTCAGCAAGCGATGATCGACGAGATGCGTCGCCTTGAAAACCGCTTGATCCCCGAGGAGTTTGATTTCTACGCGGTGACGGGACTGCGCAAGGAAGCGCAGGAAAAGCTCACCCGCGTGCGACCGCACAGCATCGGACAAGCGTCGCGCATCAGCGGTGTCAGCCCGGCGGATGTGTCGGTGCTCATCTTGGCAACGGGAGGAGGAGACGTATGATCGATCAAGACTTGCTCAGAGCGTACGCCGCCGACCTCGGTGTGGCGCTCAGCGACGCGCAACTCGTGCAGTTCGACAGGTATGCCGAGCTCCTTTGCGAGTGGAACGAAAAAATGAACCTGACGGGCATCACCGATCCCTACGGCATCGTGATCCGTCACTTTACGGACAGCCTGACGCTGTGCCAATACGTCAAGGAGGGTGCGACGCTTATCGACGTCGGCACAGGCGCGGGGTTTCCCGCCATCCCCGTGGCGATCGCGCGTCCCGATGTGACGGTGACGCTTCTCGACAGCTTGAAAAAACGCCTGACCTTCCTCGATGCGGTGGTGGAAGCGTTGTCGCTTCCCTGCGTGACGGTGCACGCCCGCGCCGAGGACGGCGGTCATTCGCCCGACCTGCGCGAGCGTTTTGACGTTGCAACGGCGCGCGCCGTTGCGGCGCTCCCGACGCTGTGCGAATACTGCGTGCCGTTTGTCAAGAAGGGCGGCGTGTTCGTCGCACTCAAAGGTCCCGAAGTGACCGAACAGCTCGCCGATGCCAAGCGCGCCGCGAAGGTGCTCGGGGCGGCGTTCCGTGCGGACGACGCGATGCAGATCCCCGTGAATCCCAAGGCGGACGAAGAGGTGTTTTCGCGGCGACTTGTGGTGTTTGAAAAAACCGCCCCCACCCCGAAAGCCTATCCGCGTCCCGCCGCCAAAATCGCCAAAAAACCGTTGTGATAAAAAAGGAGTGTAGTTGTTATGATGCCCTTGCCGTTGTTTTATGTGGACGATCTCATTCGCCGCGCGCTCGCAGAGGATATTTCCTATCTCGACACCACGTCGGATTACATGATCGCCGAGGATGCGCGCGACACCGCGTACCTTGTGGCGAAAGCGGACGGCGTGCTGTGCGGTCTGGACGTCGCGATGCGCGTGTTCGAACTGCTGGACGACACGTTTGAAAAAGACGTGTACCTGCAAGACGGTGCCGTTGTCAAAAAAGGCGACCGCATCGCACAGTACACGGGGTACACCCGCGCGCTTCTCAAAGGTGAGCGCACCGCGCTCAACCTCCTGCAACATATGTCGGGGATCGCGACGGCGACCGCCGAGGCGGTGAAGCTTGTGGAGGGTACGCGTGCCGCCATCACCGACACCCGCAAGACCCTGCCCGGTATGCGCAGTCTGCAAAAATACGCCGTCACGGTGGGCGGCGGCAAGAACCATCGCTTCAACCTGTCCGACGGCGCGATGCTCAAGGACAACCATATCGACGCCGCAGGCGGCATCACCAATGCGGTGAAGATGCTGCGCGGCAAGCTCGGTCATATGGTGAAGATCGAAGTGGAAACGCGCAACCTCGACGAAGTCAAGGAAGCCGTCGAAGTCGGTGCGGATATCATCATGCTCGACAATATGTCCTGCGAGATGATGCGTGAAGCGGTGGCGATCGTCGACGGTCGCGCCCTGCTTGAAGCGAGCGGCGGCATCACCGCATCGACCCTGCGCGCGGTGGCGGAGACGGGTGTCGATGTCATCTCCATCGGTGCGCTGACCCACTCGGTGAAGGCGATGGACATTTCCATGAAGATGGACGTGTAAGAAGGGCAATGAAGAATGAAAAGTGAAGAGTGAAGAAGGAAGGAGTCGGCTTCGCCGACGGAATGAAAAACCCGAGGTGCAAAGCACCTCGGGTTTTGTTGTGATATGTGAGGATTGCGTAGACCAACTATAAAAAGTCAAGCAGCAAAATGAGAAATATTATCAGAGAAAGAAACGTCTTTTGAGAGGATGGCAAAGAGTACACGAACAAGCTTTTTCGCCACATGAGATGTAGCGACAGAGTAATGCTTTTTCTCA
>JAFQFZ010000004.1 GCA_017398425.1 Clostridia bacterium
TGTGAACATACGCGCCATTATCTTGCTCAAACAACAATTCGCAGACGTATTGCACATCCTCGTCCGAGCCACCGTTATTTTCAATCGTCGCTTGTTCATTGAGCGATTCCGTCATATCGAGCCGTTCGCTGTTTTGTACGCCGACGGTGATCGCCGCCAACGAACGGTTTGTCATCCTTTCGCCGGAAAGATCATATGACACCGCACGATAGCCGTTATACGCTACCGAGAACCCTTGCGTCGTCAGCCATTCCTCGTTTTGAAAATTCTCAAAATTCTCTTGCACCCACACCGACAATGTCCGCGGCATGGGGATGGTTTGTACCCGTTCTGCCCTATAGGCATCGGCGACCTGTTGCCACAGATTCAGATCAAACCCGAAATAGCTTTCACAAGAGACGATTGTATCGTCATCGAATCCGTCGTGGATTTTTTCGCCAAGCGTTGCGAGCTTTTGGTTTTTGTAAATAATATCTCCCTGCGGAGTCACGGTGCAATCCTTATAACGCTCGAAGGTGGTCACGTCCCAAAGATCTACCGCTTTGAGCGGAGAGGTATCCATCAACGCTTCAAAATACACACGTTCTTCCGTCGGGATTTCCTCTTTGGTTTTATACTGCACCATTTCCATGGTGTCTACCTGCACCTTCACATAGTAGGAGGTGCCGTAAGTATACAACCAATCCCCAACCGGTTCATAGTCGTACAACGTGTATTGGATGTACGTGTCCTCTTTTTGATCCTCCAAACAATAGTATTTGTACGTAACCGTATACGCATCGCTCTCCAACGGATACACATACGGGCCATCCACTTCGTATAGGCAATCATACGCCGGACGTTCCAACACTTGGACACGCCCATTGATTCCAAACCAGTCGACCGTGTGTACATTCCAATCCTCTTCTTCATACAATCCAAAAATGTTAAGCTCGCTTGCATTCCCACCCTCTTCTTCAGATACTCCAAGACAGGAACACAACGACAACAGAATACTAATGACCAATAAACAACCGATAAGCTTATGCTTTCTCATACCTCTCCCACCTTTCACACGACCACAATTTTAGTGAATGTAAGAACAAATTCATACGATTTCATGATACCCCAGTTGGAAAGAGTATGTCCCAGATTGTTCGCAACACTTCCAAGTGATAGTTCATAGCGCCCATCGGTGAAATAGCAAAGCAGAACGGCTGTTTACAAAATTTCACCGCCGGTCCAAATCGTGCCTTCTTTCGCTTGTTTTTCACGGTTGGCAAACGCTTCCATCATCGTGTCCACCATCTGATCGATCACACCTTGATGAAGTTCCTGATCTTTCACGCCCACCTCGATCTTAACGCGAATATACACATCTTCGCTTTGTTCATAGTAAAATTCATAGGTATAGTGCACCAAATCATTCGAGCCGTGAACCTTCGTCGTTACCACTGCACCGCGTTCACTCAGAGGTTTTGTTAAATCCAACTTCGGACCGTTTTGCACCCCAAGCACTATGAGCGGTGTATCGAAAAACGTCTTGATTTTTCCGTCGAGATCGTATGTGCGAGAGCATCGACCGTTATATGCGGCCGTGAAAGCATGCATATTCATCCACTCATCACTTTGGAAGTTTTCGAGATTTTCTCGAATCCACGCAGACAGCTTTTGCGGTGCCGCAGGCGCCTCTATCGGTTCTTCGGGTACACTTTGATCACCACAAGCTGTTATACATAATAATAACAATACGCTCACAAGTAAACTGAACACTTTAAAGATTCGATATCTCACTATCGTAATCCTCCTTAATCGTAAGCATAGTGACCCAAGTTCGTTCATTGTGTTATACCAACTTAAGTATAATCCCATTAAAGCAAACGTGTCAACCGCTTTTCTCGCCCTTGACGCGTGTGGTATACTGATACTATACACTTTTCTTTTGCAAAGGACGGATGGAGCATGACCGTGAAACTCTATGAAGAAAACGCCTATACCGCACGCTTTGAAGCGACGGTGCTTTCCTGCGAGGAGGGCAAAAAAGGCTTTGCCGTGGTGCTGAACCGCACCGCGTTCTTTCCCGAAGGCGGCGGACAGGATGCCGACCGCGGCACACTCGGCGACGCGACGGTGCGCGACGTGCAGATCAAGGACGGCGTGATCACACACACGGTCGACCGCGCGCTCGAAGTCGGCGCGACGGTGACGGGAGCGATCGATTGGGAAACGCGGTTTGCGAGGATGCAACAGCACACGGGTGAGCATCTGGTGTCGGGTCTCATCCACCGCACCTTCGGCTACGACAACGTCGGTTTTCACATGAGCGACACGATCGTGACGCTCGACGTGAGCGGTCCGTTGACGGCGGAGGACATCACCGCCATCGAGCTTTCTGCCAACCGCGCCGTCTACGAAAACAAGGCGGTGACGGCCTCCTTCCCCACACCCGAAGAACTCGACACCATCGACTACCGCAGTAAGCTCGAGCTGTCGCACGGGGTGCGTCTTGTGACCATCGAGGACTACGACGTGTGCGCCTGCTGTGCGCCGCACGTGGCGCGCACGGGCGAGATCGGACTCATCAAACTGCTCAGCGCCATCCCCTACAAAGGTGGCACGCGCATCGAGATGCTCAGCGGTTTGCCGGCGTTTCTCGACTACGCGGCGCTTCACGAAAGCAACCGCGAGATCATGCGGCTTCTGTCCGCCAAGCGCGACAAGACCGCCGAATTTGTAGCGCGCGATCACGACACGATCGCCCAGCTTCGCGCGGAGAACGCGCGGTTGTCCGAGGCGCTGGCGCTAGCGAGTTTCACGCAAGCGGACACCCAAAAACTTCCCTGCGGGTTCACCAAGGGCGCCGCGTTTGACGGCATGAAGCAATGCCTTGATACCATGGGTGGCGAGGGCGCGGTGTTCAGCGACAACGGCGACGGCACATTCCGCTACCTGCTTGCTTCCGAAACCGACGATATGCGCCCGTTGACCAAAGAGCTCAACGCGGCTCTTTCCGGCAAGGGCGGCGGCAAGCCGAACCTGACGCAAGGCTCGGTGCAGGCGACCAAAGAGGACATCCTCGCATTTTTGAATGCGTGAAAACAGCAAGAGGGCTGTCGCGTTAAGGCGAGAATGCACAATACATCGCAAACCTCTTGGCTCCCCTTGTCAGGGGAGCCGGCACGGCGAAGCCGTGACTGAGGGGTAGTTTTCTCTCCCTCCGTCTTCGGCTTACGCCGAAGCCACCTCCCTCGTCAGAGGGAGGCAAGATGGAATTGTCAAATGTTTGTGCAAACTGCCTTTAACGCGACAGCCCTCATTTTCTATTATTTCAAACAAAACCGCACCGTGCGGACGGGATGATCGGCATGACCGACAAACAGTTCAAATTCGCCTTTCTCAGAAGTATACTGCATACGGCGATCCCAAAAGCGCAAGGACGTCTCCTCGATCGGGATCGGCAGGGTGAGCATTTGGTGGGCCGCCAACGTCACACGACCAAAGAACACCAACTGCTGGGTCGGACGCGTGACCGAGGCGTGCCGATCGTGCACGTACGCTTGCACGACCTCCGTTCCCTCGCGGTCGCTGTCGTTGCGAAGTACCAGCATGGCTTGGAGATGACCATCCTGTTCCAGCGTGTCCTGTTCCCGCGTCAAGGATTCATACACAAA
>JAFQFZ010000005.1 GCA_017398425.1 Clostridia bacterium
AATGTCCAGGTGGTAGTTGTCCAAATTACAAAATAGGTCTTATCAAGGTCGCAGCCATACTGAGCAAGCTTGCCCAAATCGTCGCTGACTTTGAATTTAACATAAATAGAATGGCAAGGATCCTCGGCATACTCAATTTCTGCCTCGGCAAGAGCGGTCTGGCACTCGGGGCACCAATAAACAGGCTTAAGGCCCTTGTAGATATAGCCCTTTTGAGCCATTTCGCCGAATATTTCAACCTGACGGGCAACAAACTCGGGCGTGAGGGTCAGATAGGGGTTATCCCACTCGCCCAAAACGCCAAGGCGCTTAAACTGGTCGCGCTGGTCGTCAACAAAGCCCAAAGCGAACTCGCGGCAAAGCTTACGCAACTCAAGGGGTGAAACCTGCTCGGTTGACTTCATACCTGCGGCCTTGCGAGCCTTAAGCTCGGTAGGCAGACCGTGGGTATCGTAGCCGGGCACAAAGGGTGCCTTAAATCCGGTCATATTCTTGTAACGCACAACAAAATCCTTAAGAATTTTGTTAAGAGCGGTGCCAAGGTGAATTTTGCCGTTGGCATAAGGAGGGCCGTCGTGCATAACCCACAGCGGTTTGCCCTCATTCTTTTTCATCAATTCTCCGTACACATCATTGTCATCCCACGCTTTGAGCATATCCGGCTCACGCACGGGTAAACCTGCACGCATCGGAAAATCGGTTTGAAGCAGATTCAATGTTTTGTTGTAATCCATTGGTATATACCCCTTTACTTGCAAATACTGGGAACAAACGGCACAAGCGGTCCGAACGCTCTTTGATTGCATTCGGACCGTTTTCTACCGATCATTTACTCAACAGGATCCTCATCCTGATCCAAGCTGTAATCCTCACCGAACTTCAAGTTGGTAAATTTCGATTTGCGAACCGGTGCTTCTTCCGTTTCTTCGGGTTCCACGATTTTCACCGGCTGCTCTTCCTCTTCGGGAACGGGCACAACGACCGCCGCTTCCGCCGCAACCGCCTGCTGAAGATCAGGGATCTGCTTGAGCAGAGCCAGATGCTCTTTGTAGAGCGAGAGGATGGTCGCTTTAAAATCGTTGATCTCCTTTTTAAGGCGCTCCATTTCACTTTCATATTTCGCGATGTTCTTTTTCGCATCCGCCACAATGACTTCCGCCTTGGCATCGGCCTCCGCTACGATAGCTTCGGCCTTCTCATTTGCTTCGCGAACAACCGAATCACCCATGCGCTGAGCGCTGAGCAACGCGGAACGAATGCTGTCTTCGTCGCGGCGATACTCCACAAGCTTATCGGCAAGAATGGCCAATTTCTTATTGAGCTCCTCTTTCTCAGCAGCCATCGCTTCCACGGTATCCGCGCAAGCATCGACAAATGCATCGACTTCCGCCGCTTTATAGCCGCCCATATTTTTAGTAAATTCCACGTTACGAATATCCGTTGCAGTATACATTGGTAATTCCTCCGATATAGTGTGTTAATGATAACCGCCAACACCGCGGTATTAAACGAATTTCCGAGCGCGCAAAATAACGCGCCCCTTTTTGGAAAGTGCCGACAAATCGTCGATCACAAAACGCCCGTATCCGCTGACCGAGATGATCGCTCCTTCACGCACCGTGAAGCTTGCAGACGATTGAGTGACATGATCCACCCGCACTCGATCGCTACGGATCCATTCAACCGCTTGCTCGCGCGAAACTCCGATAAGCACCTTGAGCACTGCATCCAAGCGAGGTGATGCCACGGTACCGTCAAGCGGTGCAAAACGATGGATCGGCGGAACGTTTCCCGTGAAAGGAAAAGTAGCCTTCACACCCTCGCGACCGATGGTATCCACAGAATCGGCGACAAATGCCGCCAATTCCTCCGTCACAAACACGATCGCATACCCATCGGCGATCACAATATCGCCGATCGTATCGCGTTCAATACCGCAAGCAAGCACACTTCCGAGCACATCCCGATGTGTGACAGCGGCTTGAAGACGATAATCGAAACGTATCGCAACAAAAGGAAACACGCTTTCTTCTTGTTGTACCTCATCGGGAAAAACGCCGAGCATAACGCGTTCCGCCTGCGGATGTCCGCCGTCAAAGCGGAACAACAGCTGAGGATGTGACCGACGCAAATGGTTTTTGAGCATGGCGGTTTGACGTTCGTCGAAAAACCCCACAAATCGAGCAAAACCGCGTCGTTCCGTCAAACGAATCGCATCCTCAACACGAGCGATCAGACGTTTGTCATCGAAATCCGAATCAGAAATAGAGGCCATTGTTCTCGAGCTCATCGAGCAGATCGCCCATAATGCCCACGTTATAAGGAATGATGATGAAGGTGCAGTTCGCAACCTTCTTGATTTGACCTTCGTTGGCATACGCCACACCGCTCAAGAAGTCAAGAATACGGCGAGAAACATCTTTGCTGGCCGATTCCAGATTCAACACGACCGTGCGCTTGGCGTTGAGGTGATCCGCGATAGAGCTGGAATCGTCAAAACGCTCCGGCTTCACAAGCACGACCTGCAACTGCGCGGTGGCATGAATGTTGACAACTTTGTTGCCGCGGCGCGACTCAACGACCGGAGTCTCACGGCGCTCTTCGTGACGAGAGATGACCTCATCATCGGTCTCGTATTCGTCGTACGCCTCGTTTTCGGGATCCCCCATCATGCTCTTGAACTTATCAAACAAACCCATAAGTATTCCTCCTACTTCGAAATTGTTCCTTGGATTTTATCATACAGAGTAATTGCGCTTGCCGAACATGGCCGTACCGACACGAACCATTGTAGAGCCTTCCGCAACGGCAAGCTCAAAGTCGTCGGACATACCCATCGACAATATATGCATAAATATATTATCTATGTTTTTGCTCCGAATGTCAATAAATAGATCACGCATTTTTGAAAAATAATATCTTTTTTTTGCTTCTGTGTCGGAAATCGGCGGAATGGTCATCATTCCACGCACAGAAATGTGCTTTAAAAGCGCCATCTGACGGATCAGCTCCTCGGATTGTGCAAGCGCGATGCCGTCTTTCGACTCTTCCTCTCCGATGTTCACTTCCACGAGAACCGGTGTCACCAGTCCTTTTTGGGCACTGATGCGATCGATCTCCGTTGCCAGACGCAAACTGTCGACCGACTGGATCATATCCACTTCCCCGACGATCATCTTGACCTTATTGGTCTGTAAATGACCGATCAAATGACGCTCCACGCCATCCAAATGCAGATCCTGCCGCTTTCCGAGATATTCCTGCACACGATTTTCACCGATCGCGGACAATCCGGCATCAAGTGCCGCATTGATCAACACGGGGTCAACCGTCTTCGTGACACCGATCAGCGTCACCTCCGAGGGTGCACGTCCCGCCTTTGCACAAGCAGTCTCTAGACGCTCTCGAATCTCGAGATACTGATCGGCTACGCGTTGAATATCGCACGCATCATATAATTTTTCCATCATAGAGATCCTTTCCTTCCACAACGATATCATCATACATCTGCAAATATTGGTCGTCGTTCTCGCGATTGATATCGCAAACCGAATAACGACCGCTTTCGCTGTGATAGATCACTTGAATACGACGGAAATGAATCACGTTGCCCTTTTTTATATATACACCCGCTTCATGTCGCTCATTGAAATGGATCGCCTCATCCGGCACACGCAAGCCCACGTGCTCCTCTACCAAGATTTGAACCTGTTCAACGCGAATGTTCGACAACGATGCCGACATATAATCACATCGAAATACGACCGCCACATTGCCGTCTCGGTCGCGATTGGCGGCTGCAACCACTACGGGAATCAAGTCGTTGGACACAAACGGCAAGCGTATATTCAGTGCGGTGCCAAGCGAGAGATGCGCCATATCTTCTGCGGGAACAACACACGTCAAATACCATTCATAGCTACCGACCACTTTCCCGATATAAGCTCGATTGTCCGCAACCGGTTCGCTCTTGACCGCGGTTTCGAACTCAGCAGGCGTGATAGACAGAATGTCATCAACATTCACGACCGACTCCATACCGTCCACACTGTTCACAAAATAACCCGCTACCGGCGAACTGATCGAACCGCTCGGCGCGGTATTGGAGGCATTCAAACGTTCGCGCTCCGCTTTCAGGCTTTGAATCTGAGCGGTGAAGTCCACGTCTTTTCCAATGGTGATCTGTTGCTTGTTCATCAGCGCGAGAAGTTGATCCGACAGCTCATCGATCCGCGAAAAGTGCGAGGCATTCATCTCACCGATCAATTCCGATTGCACTTTTCCGAGCTGTGTGGTAATGATATCCAGGTTGACGCGGTTGCTTTGCCCCTGTTCCTGAATCGACTCCAATTCCTCGATTTTTTGATCCAACTGTTGAAGTCGTTGATGATCCGCGGCTTGTTGTTCCGAAGCATACAAATCCGCAATGGTGCCGTTTTTGGAAACACGGCTTCCGTTTTGCGCAATATAATAAACATACCCCGCCTGTCCCGAATGCGGGATCAGCGACTCGTTGCGCACGACCAACCCCTGCGTGTCAAGTGTTTCATACTCCACGCAACGCTCTGCCGATGACACCGTGACCGGAGAATAGTTAGCCATAAAAATATGGTAACCGACATAGCCGATCATCAATACGGCGGCGACAAACATCAATATACGCTTTGCAAAAGTTTCCATAGCGCATTTCCTTTCACTGTGCGATCTCAAGCGCCGCTTGGACCAATTCCTGCGGCGTTTCATAATCATCCACATAGAGTGTAGTAGCCGTCGAGATGCGACGGAACCACGACAATTGCCGCTTGGCATACTGCCTTGAGCGACGGCGCATACATGCAAGCGCCTCATACAAAGTGCATTCCCCGTTGAAATACGGACGAAGCTCCTTGCAACCGATTGCCTGATCAGCGGTCGGGGAATTCAATCTCACCACCGCCGCCGTCTCTTCCAGCAATCCGTTTTGCAGCATGACGGTAACCCGACGATCGATGCGATCATACAGTTTTTCGCGATCGCGAAAATCCAGCACGATCATGGTTACGTCATACATACTCGGCTCGGATTTTTGACGACGCTGAAGCTCTGACATCGTCACACCACTCAACTCAAACACCTCAAGACCGCGCAAAACGCGTCCTCGATCATGAACGTGAAGCTTGGCGGCGAGCGCGGGGTCGATCGTACGCAGACGTTCCCACATCGCCTCGTCTCCCTCGGCAGCATGTTCTTTGCGAAGACGCTCCCGGATCTCCTTGGCACGCTCGTCGTCTTGCTCTTCGTAACGCACATTATCGGTAAGAGCCGCGATATAGAGTCCGGTTCCGCCGCAAAGCACGGGTAATTTACCGCGCGCATGAATATCCTCGATCACGTTTTGAGCCTGACGCGCATATTGCGCCACGCTGTAGGACGCGGACAGCGGCACGCAGGACAACATATGATGCACAACGCCCTCGCGTTCTTCCATGGTGGGACACGCCGTTGCCACGGGAATGCCTTCATACACCTGCATCGAATCTGCCGAAACCACTTCACCATTCAGCGCTTTACAAAGCGCAATCGCAAGAGCGGTTTTCCCTGAGGCAGTCGGTCCTGCGATCACAAGCAACGGCTTTTTTAGAGTTGACACGACCTCACCCCACCCGAATACAAAATCAGACAATGCGACCAAATTGTTTTTCGATTTCCTGCTTCGTCAACGAAAAACATACAGGACGCCCATGTGGGCAAGTGCGGATGTCGTCGTTATGAAGCACACGTTCGGCAAATGCCGCAAGCTCCGCAGGACGGCTCAAATCGCCTGCCTTAACAGCGGCACGACAAGCGGTTGAATGATACAACCAGTCAAGTGCCGACGATTCCAGTGTTCGTTTCCCTTGCAGGAAACCTCCCGCGATCTCACGCACAGTCAGGGCGATATCACAGCCGCTGAGCACCATCGGGATCGCTCGCACAAGCACTTCTTTGGAGCCGAACTCTTCCACTTCAAACCCGGCCTGCAACAGCACCTCGGATTGGGTCACAAGAGCCTGCGCTTCCTCAGAACTCAATTCAACCGAGATGGGCGCAAGCAACTGCTGAGAATCGGTATGCTGTGCACTGACCAATTGATTATAAATCAAGCGCTCATGAGCAGCATGCTTATCAATAACGTACAAGCTGTCGCCCATTTGCGCGAGAATATACGTAGCGAATATCTCGCCGATATACAATACGGGCGGTTTGATCTCTTGCTCTTCCACCGTACGTACCGCATCCTGCGTTTCTTCAGGCAACTTTGAAGGTTCGCTCGATCGCTCGATCGGTTCATCGATCGTCGGAACGATCGGAACAGAAGCCCGCTCTTGCAATCCACCCCAGCGTTGCGCTACATCGGTAACGTGCAACGTCGGTTTCTCGTCCCCGGAAAGCGCGTCACCGAGACGCACAATATCCGGTTTGCGGATCGCGGGAACCGAAGTGACCGTCGGAGTCGGACTCGATACAACAGGAGGCGAAATCGGTTTTTGGTAATCGAGCTTCATTTGCGAGCCGATCGGTTTAAACACCCCTTGCTTCGGCAAAGATACCGATTTCGGCGCGGAATCCTGCTCCAACGCATTTTTCACCGCGTGATACACCGCGCTGAAGACCGGGCGCTCATCAATGAAGCGGATCTCCACCTTCGCGGGATGAACATTGGCATCCACCGTTTCGGGCGGCAATTCCAAAAACAATACACAGGACGGGAACTTACCACCCATGATCGCCCCTTTGAACGCTTGCTCCAGCGCCGCCATGGCGGTTCTGGTTTTCACGTAGCGACGATTGACAAAAAAATGCTGCATGGTTCGATTCGGGCGCGCCGCAGAAGGCGACGACACAAATCCCGACACGCGAACCCCATCGAGTGTATAGTCGACAGAGATCAGATTTCTCGAAAAATCACGACCGAGAACCGCATAGATGCAACCGCGTAAATCGCCGTCACCGGCAGTATACAATTCTTCTTTGCCGTCACGCACAAAGCGAAACGAAATATGCGGATGCGAAAGTGCCAAGCGATCCATCACCGCCGCCACCGCATTACCTTCGCTGACGTCTTTTTTCAAAAACTTCATACGGGCAGGCACGTTATAAAACAAGTCACGCACCACGATGGTCGTACCCTTAGCGCAGCCGATGTCGGAAAGCTCTCCTCCGACACCACCTTCAATGGTATAGTGTGTGCCGCAAAGATCTTCTTCGCGACGTGTGATCAACTCGACGCGCGACACCGCCGCCACCGAAGCAAGAGCCTCACCTCGAAAGCCGAGCGTATCGATCGCATCCAGATCGGGAGCGGAACGCACCTTGCTGGTTGCGTGACGCAAAAACGCCACGGGAACATCCTCACGTTCCATTCCCTCTCCGTCGTCGGTGACCGCCATATAGGTGACACCGCCGTTTTTGATCTCCACTTGAATCGAGGCGGCGCCGGCGTCCATACAATTTTCCACCAGCTCTTTAATGACCGAAGACGGTCTCTCCACCACTTCGCCCGCCGCAATCAATTCGGCGGTATGTTTGTCAAGAACCGCAATTTTGGCCAAAATCTGCACCTCCTGAAATCATTCACAATCCGTTGGCTTCTTTGACCAACTCATACAAGGTCTGCATGGCTTCGATCGGCGTCAACGTATTGACATCCAGACCACGCAAACGCTCTACAACACTGTTTTGTGCCATCGGTAACAACGACATCTGGAAGCTGTCTGCGACCTCTTCTTCCGCAAAACGCTTACGGGTATCGCAAGGAACCGCCACGCCCTCTTCGTCAAGCGACTTGAGAATCTCTTTGGCCCGGGTAACGACCGCCTCGGGAATACCTGCCAGCTTCGCCACTTCAATGCCGTAGCTGTCATCCGCAGGGCCGCGCACGATACGACGCAGGAACGTGATATCGTCGCCGCGTTTCTTAACGGCGATGTTGTAATTTTTAACGCCTTGCAACTCTTGTTCCATCACAGTAAGCTCGTGATAGTGCGTTGCAAACAAGGTTTTAGCACCGATTTTTTTCATATCGACGACATACTCAAGCACCGCTCTGGCGATACTCATGCCGTCAAAAGTCGACGTGCCTCGACCGATCTCATCGAACACAATAAGACTCTTCGACGTCGCATTATGCAAAATGTTCGCAACCTCGCTCATTTCCAGCATAAAGGTCGATTGACCCGAGGCCAGATCATCCGAGGCACCGACGCGTGTAAAAATGCGATCGCACACGCCGATGGTCGCCGTCTCTGCCGGCACGAAACAACCGATCTGTGCCATCAACACGATGAGCGCCGTCTGACGCATGAAGGTCGATTTACCTGCCATGTTCGGACCGGTGATCACCGCCACGCGATTATCGTGGTTATCGAGAAAGGTGTCGTTCGGAACGAACGGCGCATCCTGCAACGATTCCACCACGGGGTGACGACCGTTTTTGATTTGGATCATACCGCTGTTATCCACGATGGGACGCGAATACTTACGCTTGACCGCCACCTCGGCGAACGAGCAAAGCACATCCAGTCTCGCCACTGCTTGCGCGGTGAGCTGAATGCGATGTAACTGTGCCGCCACATACTCGCGCACTTCGTTGAACAGCTGGTATTCAAGTGCAACAACGCGATCCTTCGCACCGAGAACGCGTGCTTCCAGTTCCTTAAGTTCACCGGTAATGTAGCGCTCGGCGTTGGCAAGCGTCTGTTTGCGAATATAATGCTCAGGCACCTGATCGGTGAACGATTTAGACACCTCGATGTAATAGCCGAATACGCGGTTGTACCGCACCTTCAGAGTTTTGATACCGGTGGCTTCCTTTTCCTGCGCTTCGATACGCGTGATAAAGCCCTTACCGTCGGTCATCTCAAAATTCAGTTCATCGATCTCGGCGTTGTAGCCCTCGCGGATCATACCACCCTCACGCACCGAAAACGGCGGTTCCTCCACGATCGCACGATCGATCAGATCGCGGACATCATCAAGAGGATCGATGGTCTTCTCAATATCCGACAACATCGCCGATTGTGCATCGGTAAGCATCTGTTTGATGGGTTGCAGATTGACAATCGTTTGGTGGAGAGAACGCAATTCTTTCGCATTGGCACTGCCGTAGACAACACGCGTCATAATGCGCTCGAGATCATAGATGGATGACAGACACTCACGCAGTTCCGAGCGAAGCATCGTGCCATGCACCAACTCGTCCACAGCATTTTGACGGCGCGAAATGGGTGCGGGATTCAAAAGCGGTCGTTCGATCCATGTGCGAATCAAGCGTTTGCCCATCGCCGTGCGTGTGACGTCCAGCACGCCAAGCAGAGAACCGCGTTTTTCTTTATTACGCATGGTCTCGAGTAATTCCAGGTTGCGACGCGCAGTCAAATCGAGCTGCATATATTGCACATCGGAATAGACTTCCGGACGACGGAAACGATCGAGACCCGTCATCTGCGTCTGACGCAGATAAGCAAGCAGACACGCCGCCGCTGCGACCGTCTCGGGTTGATCGGCAAGGCCGAGCGACATAAGATCCGGTGCGCCGAACTGATCAAGAAGCACCGTTTCCGCCTCCGTCTCATCAAATTGCTCTTCCGGCAAATACTGCGTCGGCAGTTGCAAGCGCACACGCACAAACTCAGACAGCACATTGTCGTGCCGCGCCGCTTCGTTCATCAAAATCTCACTCGGGCGGAAGCGACCAAGCTCATTGATCACACGCCCGGTGACTTCGTCCCCCGTGATGTGAGTGGCGTAAAACTCACCGGTCGAACAATCCGCAAAGCAAAGTCCCGTCCCGTTTTTACGCACACAAATCACGCAAAGGTAGTTGTTCTTTCCTTCATCGAGCATACTGCTTTCGATAACGGTACCCGACGTAATGACGCGCACCACCTCGCGGCGCACAAGTCCTTTAGCTTGAGCGGGATCTTCGGTTTGCTCACAGATGGCTACCTTATGACCGTTAGCGACCAAGCGCGCAATATACGTCTCACAAGAGTGAAACGGCACGCCGCACATCGGCGCACGTTCCTCAAGTCCGCAATCGCGTCCCGTCAGGATCAGCTCCAGTTCTTGCGACGCGATCTTCGCGTCATCAAAGAACATTTCATAAAAATCTCCGAGGCGATAAAACAGAATGGCGTCCATATTCTGCTTTTTGATCTCCATATACTGTTTCATCATCGGCGTCAATTCCGCCATGGCTGTTCACCCCTCTTTCGTGTTGTTGTGTTTAGTGGCAACCGCCGCAACTGCCGCAGTTACCGCCGCAGGAATGCTCCGCATCAAGCGACTGAGGATCCTCACCCTGCGCCGACAAGGCGAGGATGCGGTTGATGTTCGAAAGGAGACCGTCCATCGCCTGACGAGCCGCATTGTAAGCTTGCATGCTCTCGTTGGCCATCACGCGGCCGTACACCTCACGAAGCTCCTCGTCGAGTTTTGCCAGTTTCTCGGCATCTTTATCGTCCTTGTTCTCTTCGGTCATCAGCGCCATACGCTTGAGGTTGAACTCGCCGATCAGATCCTGCAGACCTTGGTCTTCGTCCGCTTTCGCCTGCGCCATCTGAAGCGCCACGTAACGGTCGTCCTGCTGAAGGGCTTCGCCCAGATCTTTTGCCATTTCCAAAATGATGTCCATAATTCAAAATCTCCTTTTAAGAAAAATAATTACAAAACGGATTCGATCTCACCGATCAAAATCCAGCTTTTGGCTTCTGTAATGTTCACCATCGCGTGCCGTCCGAGAAGCGACGGATCGCCTTGCACGCGCACGATGATGTTATCGGACAGCCGCGCTTCCAAAAACGTGTCTGTCGCGGTTTCAATGAGCGCTTTGACGGTTTTGCCGACCATCGATGCCGTACGTTTGGCGGATAATGACTCTTGAAGTGCTGTCATTTCTTGGAACCACTTCACCTTTTCCTCGGCAGAAATCGGATCGGGCATCACGGCCGCCGGCGTACCCTCGCGCGGCGAATAGATGAACGTAAAGAGCGAAACAAAGCCGACCTCTTCGATGAGCGACAGAGTTTGCTCAAAATCCTCGCGTGTCTCACCGGGAAATCCGACGATCACGTCGCTCGTGAACGAAATGTCCGGCATAACCGAGCGAGCATAGCGGATCAGTTCCAAGTAGCTTTCACGCGTGTAGCATCGATTCATCTCTTTGAGGATGCGGTTGCTACCCGATTGGAACGGAAGGTGAAAATGGCGAGATACCTTTTCGCACGACGCGATCGTATCAAACAGCTCTTTGGTGGCATCCTTCGGATGCGACGTCATAAAACGAATCAAAAAGTCGCCTTCGATGGCATTGATGCGGCGCAGTAGCTCCGGGAAATCGACCCCGTGTGCCTCGCCCTTACCGTAGGAGTTGACGTTTTGTCCGAGCAGCGTGATCTCCTTGTATCCTGCCGCCACCAACTCGCGCGCTTCTTGCAACACCGCTTCGGGATCACGCGAACGCTCACGCCCGCGAACATACGGCACAATGCAATAGGTGCAGAAGTTGTTACAGCCGTTCATAATGGGCAGCCACGCTTTGAACGAGCCGTCACGATGCACAGGAATCCCTTCAGCGATGTTGCCGTCCTCATTCGGAATCGCTACACGGCGCTTTTGTTCCTCGATCACACCGCAAAGCAGTTCCGGAAAACGATACAACACATGCGTGCCGAAGATCAAATTAACAAAGGGATAGCTTTTATAAAACCGCTGAGCGATGTGTTCCTGTTGCACCATACATCCGCACAGCACGATCATCAAATGCGGCTTGCGGCGCTTGAGGTTCTTGAGTGCGCCGACATTGCCGAACACACGATCTTCCGCATGCTCTCGCACGGCACAAGTGTTGAACAAGATCAAGTCCGCTTCGTCGGGCGATTCGGTGAATCCGAAGCCCATTTCGGCGAGCATGCCTTTGATGCGTTCCGAGTCACTGACGTTTTGCTGACAGCCGTAGGTTCTCACACAAGCAAGCGGTGTACCCGACGGGCAAAGGTACTCATAATACTCCCGAATCCGCTTGGTAAAAGGACGCTGTGCGGCCAATTCTTCGGGAGAGATCACACGTGTATTTGCCATATCGCCGTACGCCTCCCAGTTTAGACTATAATTCAATCTATTATAGCAAATTTGTTCTCGCATTTCAACGGATAAACCCAAATTATTTGAAAATGTGAGAAAGAATTTTCTGACAAAAAAGAAGTGACCTTATAAAAAAAGGTCACTTCTTCGAAATCACTTGTGATATTGTCCGCCGGATAGGATCTGCATCGCACGATAGAGCTGTTCGCACAGCATCACACGCGCCAACTGATGCGGGAACGTCATCGGCGACATCGAAAGTCGCACACGCGCTTTCGATTTGACCGCCTCAGAAAGTCCCCACGAACCGCCGATCATAAAGGTGAGGTTTCCTTCCCCTCCGACCGCGGCGCGTTCGATGGTTTGCGCCAATTGCTCAGAGGATTGCTCCTTGCCTTCGATGCAAAGTGCAATGGGAAGCGATGCGGGATCGAGTTTCGAGAGCAGCTTATCCCCTTCCGCGTTCACCACCGCTTGGATCTGCGAGGAAGAGGGCTTGTCGGGGATGCGCTCTTCGGGAACTTCCGTGATCGTAAAGCGGCAAAACGGCTTCATCCGTTTTTGATACTCCGCCACAGCATCCCGCCAGTAGCTTTCTTTAAGCCCACCCACGCAAAGGATGGTGATCTTATACATGCTCGGGGTCCTCAATGAAACGCATCAGGCACTCCGCCACATACATACCCATCTCTTCGATACCGGGCTCTGCCAAATGAATGCCGTCCATCGACCAATACGAAGGTTCTTTCTCGACACACATCATCGCCATCAAACCGTCCATCGGCAGATAGGCATCGGCGTATTCGCGTGCCACACGACGGTAAGCACGGAGCTTCAAATCAAAATCCTCGCGCCACAACTCGATGTCCTCATGCACCAAAAACGGCTCGATCATCAGGAGCTTGGCGTTGGTGTTCGCCTTGACATCATCAAGAAGCGTGCGCAGATTCTGTTCGTATTCTTCAACGGGTGTCGGATCGTCCATGTCGTAACGACGCCAGCAATCGTTGACACCGATCATCAGCGTCATGATATCGGGCTGAACATCGATGGTGTCTTGTTGCCAACGCTTGAGCAATTCCCGCGTACGATCGCCGCTGATACCGCGGTTGACAAATGTAAACTCAAGATCGGGATACATCGTCTCGAGCAATTTTGCTGTAACGCTCACATAGCCGTTGCCGAGATCGTCGGGATCGCTTTTATCACGATTCCACTCGGTAATGCTGTCGCCTTGAAACAAGATCTTCATGGTTCTTTCCCCTTTCGTTATCGTTTGACGGAATACCATTTGCCGTTCTTCTCGGTGGGCATTTTGATATCCTTTTTCTGCTGATCGTTGGGAGTGCCGATCCAGTCGTACATCCAGCCTTCCTCCGTGTCGATCAACCGCACGGCATAATAATCCGTTTTCCCGTCGTAGTCGAGGCGATACATCAGATAAATGGGATTGGCTTGCATATCGGTGACGGTGATCACTTCTTTGCCCTGCCACACAAAAACATCCGGCATAGCATCGATCTTCGTCTCCAACTCTTCCTCCAACGCAAGGGGCGTTTCGGGATGTTTGCCGTTGATGGGCTCCAGATTCAGCGTCGCCGCTGTCAAATTGATACAATTGGTCAAAACCTCTTCATCGGTCGCCGTTTCAAACACAGCGGTGTCGAGCACCTCGGAAAGCACCTTCGCACTTTCTTCGGTGTAAAATGTCAAATCAAGCGTCGCCGCCGTTTTGACGTACTCTTTGTAGTTTACCATACCGTCCCATTCGGTCCAGTATTTCGGAGTGCATTGGTTGCCGAGCTGGAAGCAGATCTCCGCTCCCTGCGCCAAGGTATCAAGCTCCAGTGCTTCCAGAGATGCATCGATATTTTCGGTGCCGTTTTCACGCAGGAAGGTTTTGAACTCTTCCGCACTTTTTTGACCGAGAAGCACCTGTGCGTGTTCAGTCGCCACACGCTCGAGCGCGATCTCATAACGACCGTGAAGTGTTGCCGAATAGGCGCTGAACAGGAACGTACCGATCACACCGCACAAAAGCAAAATGACCACACCGCGCACCCAATTGATCTTCATCGGTTCGGGTTTTTTTCGCACGAACACACGGTTGATATTAAAAAGAATCAAGGGCACGATCGTGAGGAGACCGACAATAATATAAAACCATAACGTAGCTTGCATAGTCGTCCGCCTCCTTTACAACACTTTGGACAAGAACTGCTTCAAGCGCTCACTCTTCGGATTACCGAACACCTCTTGCGGGGTGCCTTCTTCCGCGACGATGCCGCCGTCCATGAAGAGAACACGGTTTCCTACCTCGCGCGCAAAGCCCATTTCGTGCGTCACAACGATCATGGTCGTTTTGCTTTCGGCCAGTTGCTTCATAACTTCAAGCACTTCGCCGACCATTTCGGGATCGAGCGCCGACGTCGGCTCATCAAACAGCAACACATCAGGTTCCATAGCAAGTGCTCTGGCGATCGCGACGCGCTGTTTTTGACCGCCCGAAAGACGGTTCGGGTATTCGTTCGCCTTTTCTGCCAAGCCAACGCGCGCCAGCAGTTCCATACCACGCTGTTCTGCTTGCTCTTTGGTCATTTTTTTGAGTTTGACGGGAGCGAATGTCACGTTTTTGAGCACCGTCATGTGCGGGAACAGGTTGAACTGCTGAAATACCATGCCGACCTTTTCGCGCAGTTTGTCGATATAGCGCATATTCTGCATGGCGGATACGCCTTCAATGATCACGTCGCCCTTAGTGGGAACTTCCAGCAGGTTGATACAACGCAGGAATGTCGATTTACCACCACCCGACGGTCCGACCACACACACGCAGTCACCGCGGTTGATGTGAACATCAACGCCCTTAAGGACTTCGAGTTCACCAAAATATTTGTGAAGATTTTGAACATCAATCACCGCGACGCATCCTCCTTTCGAGCTTGTTCATACCGGCAGTCATCACCGTCGTCACAAGGAAATAAATATACGCCGCACAGAGAAGCGGAATCATGTAGTCGTATGCCACCGAGCCGATGGTCGTAGCACCCTTGGTGAGATCCATCATGCCGATATAGCCCGCAACCGATGTCTCTTTGAAGAGCACGATCAACTCGTTGACAAGTGCCGGGAGCACATTTTTGATCGCCTGCGGAATGATGATAAAGATCATCGTTTTCGCACCGGACAGACCGAGCGAACGTCCTGCTTCCGTTTGGCCCTTATCCACCGCCATGATGCCGGCACGGATGATCTCCGCCACATAGGCACCGGAGTTGATGCCGAACGCAATGGCGGCAATCGCCAAATCGGGAACATTCGGGAACACCGGTTGCAACAAACGACCGAAGATGATGAAATAGATCACGAGCAATTGTACAACTGCCGGAGTGCCGCGAATGATAGACACATAGCCGTTGGCAAGACCGACAAGCCACTTGCGAATAACGCCCGTGACACGATTTTTGCTGGGAGAATCCAGGTTTTGAAGTTTCGCCACCGCCACAAGCAAGCCGATCGCTACACCGATCAGCGCCGCAAAAAAGGTCAGCTGCAGTGAAACCCAGAGGCCATCCAACAGATAGGTATAACGATCCTCTTTGATGACGGAGACGTACACCGCGTCGGAAAAGCCCGCCGCAGCGTCAAAAAACCAGTCAAACACGGAACGCGTACCTCCTCTCATTTACAAACAAGACTTTGAACAAAACAGACAAAACGAAAGCCGACCGTATTGCAGTCGGCTTTCGGATTGCTACACAACAACTTATTTGATGTACTTCGCCACGATCGTATCGAACGTGCCGTCCGCCTTCATAGCTTCGATCGCATCGTTGATCGCATCGCAAAGAGCGGTGTTATCCTTCGCCACCGCCACAGCGTAGGTCTCGTCTTCGAATTGACCTTCGATGACGACCACCTGATCCGCATATTGCGCGCCGTACTCGTTAGCCGGGTTGTTGTCGATGATGACCGCGTCCACTTGACCGTTCACAAGCGCCTCGACGGCGAGAGCACCGTTGGCAAAGCCGGAGATGTTCGCCACATCGGTGTACTCCTCAGCAAGGAACGAGCCGGTGGTGCCGCTCTGGCAACCGATCTTCTTATCGGTCAGATCGTCCGCCGTCGCGATGGCGCTGTCCTTCTTAACGATGATGGACTGCGACGCAACATAGTAGCCGTCCGTGAAGGACATGACTTCCTCACGGTCGGGGCGAACCGTCAAACCGGCCGCAATGCAGTCGATCTCTTTGGCGGTCAACGCTTCGGGAAGGGAGTCGAACGCCATGTTCTTGATCTCGATCTCCACACCGAGACGCTTGGCGACTTCTTCCATCATTTCCGCATCCAGACCGACAACCGCGCCACCCTCTTCATACTCGAAGGGAGGGAATTCAGCGTTGGTGCCCATCACGAGCACGCCGTCGTTTTGCAGGTTGAGAGCCGAGGTGTCCACCGCGGGTGCCTCATTGTCATCCGTCGAGGGAGCTTCCGTCGGTTCGCTGCCGCAGGCCGCGAAGCAGAACATCAGCATGAGGACGGCCATCATAGCCGCCAAAAGTTTTGCATACTTTTTCATAGTGTATACGCTCCTTTATTACGGCAAAATCGTTTTGCCGCTGAATTACAAATCAAGTATACTGTATATTCAAGCAAAAATCAACCGATTTTTTGCAATTCGCTGAAAGAATATACAATTTCGTCGGCACCGGCACGGCGAAGTTCGTCTTCACCGCGAAATCCAAACGCACAACCGTAGCAGGGAATTCCGGCATTATGCGCCGAAAACACGTCCACGTTGGAATCGCCGACGAAGACACAGTCCTCTATCGCCACCCCCAAAGCATCCGCCGCCATGCGAAGTACTGTCGGATCGGGTTTGCGCGGATAGAGGTGCGGTTGATTGCCGAACAGGCAGTCGTAGCGCCCTTTGAGTAAACGCTCTGCGATCTTCACCGCCTGCGCGTGGGGCTTGTTGGTGACGATGCCGACGCGAATCCCCCGCGCCTTGAATGCATCGAGCGTCTCCAAAACACCCTCATACGGTGCAACCTTATCGAGGCAACGGCGGTCATACTCTTCCAAAAAGCGCGCCGCCAGTGCTTCATCCTTGCGTCCCGAAGCACGCTCCACCAGCACCTTTGGCCCGTCGCCGACGAACGCCCGATACGCATCGAGCGGATGCGTCGGCAGTCCGCTTTCTTGAAGCAGGACATTGACGGAATCCGCCAGATCCTGCAACGTATCCACAAGCGTACCGTCCAAATCAAATAAAACTGCCTTGATCATCAGAACATCCTCACCGTAAAGCGGAATTCTTTCACTTCACCGGGAGCGGCGATAACACAATGGTTTTTGTGTTCAAACACATCGTCCTCACTATCGCGTGTTGCACCGCCCTGCCACGGCTCAAAGCAGACAAACGGCTGATCGTCCACCATCGTCCACACCGCAAACACCGGGAAACCGGAGATGTCCATTTCCACACCGCGACCGCTCTTTTGGGAAACGAGCTTCACGGACTTGGATTTCAGGGTTTCAAAGACGAGCGCATCACCGCGGAACAACACATGGTTCAAGCGAAAGCTCTTTTCGTCAGTCAGCAAACGGTTGTACGTCGCATCCGCAATAAGGCAAGTGTTCATATCGATCAGCGGACAATCCGTCGTCTCGTTTTCGGAAAACTCCACCGCATAATCGGTGTACGCCTCCCCCTCTACGAGCGGCACATTAAACGCCGGGTGACCGCCGACGCAAAACGGCATATCGTAGTCGCCTGTGTTTTTCACGGTATAGATCGTCTCAAGCACATCATCTTTGAGGTTGTGCGTCACAGAGAATTCAAAATGATACGGGTATTTCGCAAACGTCTCCTCGTTGTCGGTGTAGCGATGCGTAACCGACGTCTCACTCTCGCTCACCGTCTCGAAAGGAGCGCTGCGGCAAAAGCCGTGTTTCGGGAGACGAATGTCGCCGTGCGCAGACGTCGCCGCATTGTTGCGCAACGCACCGATGATGGGAAACAACACCGGCGAACGGCGATTCCAGTACGGCGCGTGACCGTCCCACAGGTAGTTGAGTCCGTCAGCGGACACGATGCTCTGCGGTTCGGCTCCGACCGAACTGACCACCACGGTCAATTTCTCGTTCTTCAACGTCGTCAACATGGTTTTCTCTCCTTATCGTTTCAGTTTCAACCAGAGATCGGACACATAGCGTGTCGTCTCCTCGGGAAGCGTGACGTACACTTCCGAACGCGCCAGGATCTCCTCATTGGGATAGTAAACAGGATCGTTGCACATCTCTTCATCAAGCATCTCTCTGGCGGCAGTATGCGGTGTAGCATAGCCAATGTACTCGGCATTCGCCAGTGCTACCTCGGGAATGCACATAAAGTTGATGTACGCTTCTGCCGCTTCTTGATGCTTGGTGGTCTTCAAAATGCACATTGCATCAAAGAACTTATTTGTGCCTTGATGAGGGACGAAGAAATCGATATCGGGATTGCCTTCATCCTCATCCATGATGATGCAGGCATCTCCGTTGTAATACGGTGCGATCCACGCCTCATTGTTGATCAGGCGATCGTATATCTGATCCATAACGTACGCTTGCACCAAAGGCTTTTGCTCCTTGAGCTTTTCATAGCACGCCCACAGATCCGTCTCATCGGTCGTATTGAGTGAGATCTGTTTATCCCCGTCACTAAGATACTTGGCGGTAACGCCGAACGCATCGCGCGGGTTATTGAACATAAGAATACGACCGCTGTACTTTTCGTCCCACAACAGTCCCCACCCTTGCTCGAGATCCGCTTCGTCGACGTACTTGGTGTTGTAGAATATGCCGACAACACCCCAAGTATACGGCACCGAATAGGTATTGTTGGGGTCGTATTCCAGGTTTTTGAACTCGTCATCGATGTACGTGTAATTCGGAACGTTTTCAAAATTAATGGGCGCCAGCATATCGTCTTCGATCATTTTGCCGATCATGTAATCCGACGGGATCACCACATCATATTCCGCCGCTCCGGAGCTGAGTAGCGCATACATATTCTCATTGCTGTCAAAGGTCTTGTAGTTGACCTCAATGCCCGTCAAATGGGTAAAAGCACTATTGACGTCGAGAATCTCATCGTCAATATATTCGCCCCAGTTATAGACGTTAAGCGTGATGCCGGTAGGCTCGGCGGCAGGCAGACTTTCCCAGTCCCAGATGACTTCGTCTTCCGCCTCGTCTTCCGTCGCGTCCTCAGGCACCGCAGACGAACACGCGGTCAAATTCAAAACCATGACCATGCATAACAGCAACGCTAACCAACGTTTCAAATCGCATTCCTTCCTCTCGACTTATCTACGCGCACGCTTACTGCGACGTGAGATATCCCGCACCTGACCGATATTCGCCAACAACAGGAGCACGAACACCGTACCGAACAACAGCGTAGAAAGCGCATAAATTTCAGGGGTAACGGGACGTTTGACCATCGAATAGATCGTCACGGACAGTGTCTGAGCCGACGAACCCGCCGTAAAATAGCTGATGGCAAAATCGTCGAGCGACATGGTAAACGCCATCAACGCACCCGTCAAAATACCGGGCAAGATCTCGGGGATCGTCACCTTAAAAAACGCCTGCAACGGTGTGCAACCGAGATCGAGCGCCGCTTCGTAAAGACGACCGTCGGTTTGACGAAGTTTGGGCATGATCTGCAACACTACATACGGCGTACAGAAGGTAACGTGCGCGATGCACAGTGTAAAAAATCCCGGCTTGAACACCGGCAATACCGCTGCCAGCGCGACAAACAACAGCATAAACGCCACACCGCTGACCACTTCGGGATTGACCATCGGGAAGTTGTTGATGGTCAACATCACACGGCGAAGCTTGCGGTTCATGGCATGAATACCGATCGCCGCGAGCGTACCGATGACCGTCGCCGCCAACGTAGAGATCAACGCCACCTGCAACGTGACAGACAACGCATTGAGGATCTCTTCGTTTTGGAACAGCTTTTCATACCATTGCAGCGAAAAATCCTTCCACTCCATCGGCGTGTAACGCGCGCTATTGAACGAAAACACGATCACCATGATGATCGGAAAGTACAGCAAACCAAAAATGATCACATTGTAGATACGCGAAAGAGTCTTCACAACGCAAAGCCCCCTTCCTCGGTACTCTCACTCTTATCCGCCAGGCGCGTGACCGCCATACAGATCAGAATGAGAACCATAAGAACGAGAGCCAGCGCCGAGCCGACACCGCGGTTAGGTGCTTCACCAACGAACATACTCTCGATGACATCACCGATCATCATACGTTTACTGCCGCCGAGAAGCGTCGAAATAACAAACGTACTGACGGACGGCACAAACACCATCGTGATGCCGTTGAGAATACCCGGCACCGACAGCGGCAACACCACTCGGCGGAACACAGAAAACACGTTCGCGCCAAGATCCTGTGCCGCTTCGATCTCACTTTTACCGATCTTGACCATCACGGAATAGAGCGGCAAGATCATAAAGGGCAGAAAATCGTAAACCAGACCAATGACGATCGCCACATCCGTGTTAAGGATCTCAAGCGATCCGACACCGAACAGCCCCAAAAATTGATTGAGCAATCCCGATTCCGATAACAAGCTTTTGATCGCCTGTGTGCGGAGAAGGAAATTCATCCACATAGGGAGCATCACAAGCATCACCATGGTCAACTGTACACGTTCGGTCGCTCTCGAAATCGAAAACGCCAAAGGATACGCGATCACCAAGGAAATGACCGTGGTCAAGAAACCGAGCCACAGCGAATACAAAATGGTCGACACAAAAGAATCGTTCCAGAGGGTTTCCCCTTTGCTCGGATCGAACGCAAAGATCTCGCGCACATTATCAAACGTGAACTGCCCGTTCGCATCCGTAAACGCAAACCACAGCACGATACCGATCGGAACGATGGTAAACAGCGCCATCCAAATCCCGAACGGGGCTGCTAACATTCCGCTTTTCTTTTTCATTGTGCCGCTCCGTTCTCCGCCTCGGGATCCGCAAGCCCGTCAAACTCCTCGGAGAACGAGCTGTAGTCGCCATAGAGACCGGAATATTCCGATTTTTTCATAACCTGGATCTCCTGCGGATCGATCATGATGCCGATCACGCTGTCCACGGCGTGAAAATCGGTCGTTTGGATCATCCACTTAAAGCCCTTAACATCAACAATGATCTCATAATGTACACCCTTGAAGGTGATGTTGGTCACGCGACCTATCAAATCGCCCTTCTCAGGTTCGACGATGTCGATATCCTCGGGGCGCACCACCACATCCACCGGCTCGTCTTTTTCAAAGCCGAAGTCGACACAGCGGAATTCTTTGCCGAAAAATTCGACCTTATAATCCTCGCGCATCACACCGTCAAGGATGTTGCTCTCGCCGATGAAATCCGCCACAAACGCGTTTTGCGGCTCATTATAGATGTCGGTGGGCGTTCCGATCTGCTGAATGCGACCGCCGTCCATAACCACGACGGTATCCGACATTGAAAGCGCCTCTTCCTGATCGTGCGTCACATACACAAACGTGATGCCGAGACTCTTTTGAATGTTCTTCAGTTCCACTTGCATATCCTTGCGGAGCTTGAGGTCGAGTGCTGCAAGCGGCTCGTCCAAAAGCAACACCTTCGGGTTGTTCGCCAAAGCGCGCGCAATCGCCACGCGCTGCTGTTGTCCGCCCGAAAGCGTCGAAACGGCGCGCTTTTCAAAGCCCTTGAGATTGACAAGAGCCAGCATCTTTTCTACTGTTTCGGCGATCTCCGCCTTCTTCTTCTTTTGTACGCGCATACCGAACGCCACGTTTTCGTACACGTTCAGATGCGGGAACAGCGCGTAGCGCTGGAAGATCGTGTTGACCTGGCGCTTGTGCGGCGGCACGTTGTTCACGCGCTGATCGCCAAAAAAGACATCGCCGCGATCGGGTGTGATGAAGCCGCCGATAATGCGCAAGGTGGTAGTCTTGCCGCAACCGGAAGGCCCCAGCAAGGTCACAAATTCTCCATCATGGATACTCAGGTCGAGACCGTCGAGTATCGTTTCACCATCGAAAGAAACAGCGATGTCTTTGAGTGTAATAACGTCTTTCATTACAATGCATCCCCCTTTGCGGTCGTACATTACCTTACAATATTGCAGGCAGTAATGTACTTCAAAAGTTTCGCGTGGACAGCGAATTCGCCATCATCGGCCGTGAAACCGCCGTACCTTGGACCCTGCCCTCCGCAAAGGGTTTTTCACAGTCATCAAGCGTGACTGCGGCAGGTATCTGTATACGACTGTATGGTTTTTTGCCTTAGATGCACCTCTATAAGAATATATAGAGAAACTAGATACCACTATAAGAAAAAACGACAAAAAAGTCAAGGGATATTTCGGAATTTGTCATTTTTTGCAAAGAAAAAGCACCGCCTTCCGAAACCGGAAGGCGGTGTCAAATATGGAATACAGCTTATTCGAGCGGCTGATTCGAAGCCACCAACTCAAAGGTGTCAACAATTTCCTTCGCAGGAGCTTTGGTCGCAAAACTAACGACCACATTCACAACGAGCGCAATGATGAACGCCGGGAGCAATTCATAAATCGCAAACGCGCCGCCGAGCGGGGCGATGGCAAATTTCCAGATAAAGACCATTGCACCGCCCGAAATCATGCCGGTGAGTGCACCCCACTTGTTGGAACGCTTCCAGAAGAGCGCCAATAGCACCACAGGACCGAACGCCGCACCGAAGCCGGCCCACGCAAAGGACACGATCTGGAACACGGAGCTGTTCGGATCAAGCGCGAAGATCACACCGAGGATCGCAATGACCACAACCGCACCGCGGGCAACCCACATGGCCACCTTATCGGACACGTCAGGCTTGATCTTACCTTTGAAAAAGTCCTGCGCCACCGAAGAAGACGCCGCCAACATCTGCGAATCCGCCGTCGACATGGTCGCCGCGAGCATACCCGCAATGATCAGACCACCCAGGATTGCAAAGAACCAACCGTATTCCGCAATGAGCTGTGCAAAAACCGCAATAACGTTTTCGCTCTTGTTGCCGTCTGCCGTGAGGAGTGCTTTATCCGTTCCCTGGAACACGGACATACCAACAATACCGATCAGCACAGCGATCGCCAAGGAGACCACGACCCAAACCGTGGCAACACGACGAGAGGTCTTGACTTCATTTTCTTTGCGAATGGCCATGAATCGCAACAGAATAGCAGGCATACCAAAGTAACCGAGACCCCATGCAAGCGTCGAAACCACCGGCAGGAAACCGTAATCCGCCGCTTGACCTGTTGCATAGTCAAACCCCTTGAAGGGATCGAGATAGCCGGGAAGTTTCGAAGCGTTTTCGAACACTTGATCAAATCCGCCCGCCGCAACAACGCCGAAGCCGAGCACACCGATCAACGCTGCCGTCATCAAGATACCTTGAATAAAGTCGGTCGTCGATGCCGCAAGGAAGCCGCCGATCGCGGTGTACAGCACAATAACGATGGCGCTGACGATCATCGCGGTCGTGTAATCAATGCCGAAAAGAGTCGAGAAAATCTTACCGCACGCAGCAAAACCGGATGCGGTATACGGCACAAAGAAGATGAAGATAACCGCCGCCGAAAGGCAGGTAAGCAGCTTACTCTTGTCGCCGTAACGGTTAGAGAAAAACTCCGGAAGCGTGATGGAGTTGTTCGCGGCGTAGGTGTAACGACGCAGACGCTTCGCCACCACAAGCCAGTTGATGTACGTGCCGACCGCCAAACCGATCGCCGTCCACATGGCTTCAGGCAAACCGCACGCGTACGCGACACCCGGAAGGCCCATCAACAGCCACCCGCTCATATCGGACGCCTCCGCACTCATCGCCGTAACAAACGGACCGAGCGAACGACCGCCGAGATAATAATCTCCTGTGTTTTTGTTTTTCTTGGCATAATACACACCAACACCGATCATAAACAGCATATACGCCGCGATCGTGCAAATCATAACAATCTGACTGGTTTCCATCGTGTGTATTCTCCTCCTTTTCTGTCTAATTCATATTCACTTCCGGCGCGACTTAACCGCTTGCCAATAGGCCGCAAAGCCTTGCTCGGTCTTGTTGTCACCGGGAGTATAATAAACGGTATTCTTCAAGACATCGGGTAGGTATTGCTGTTCGACCCAATGCCCTTCAAAGCTATGGGGATAAAGATAATGCTGTCCTTTTACAACGGCATCCTCCCCGTCGTAATGCTTGTTTTGCAACTGACGCGGAAACGGTCCGCTCTTTCCGGCACGAATATCCGCCGTTGCCGCATCGAGCGCGAGATACGCGCTGTTCGATTTCGGGCTTTGACAAACAAGGATCACCGCATCCGCCAAAGGGATCCGCGCTTCGGGCATGCCGACTTGAAGCGCCATGTCCACCGCTGCCTTGACGATAGGCAGAATGTGCGGATAGGCAAGTCCGACATCCTCCGCGGCACATACCATCAGTCGTCGGCACGCCGACGGCAGATCGCCCGCTTCCAGCAACCGCGCCAGATAGTGGATGGCGGCGTTCGGATCCGAGCCGCGCATCGATTTTTGAAATGCCGACAGCAGATCGTAATGTTCGTCGCCCTCACGGTCATACTTCAGCGCTGTTTTCGTACCGAGCTGTGCCACCAACTCGTTGGTCACACAAAGCGTTCCTGTTTCATCCGGACTTGCAGACAGCACGCTGAGTTCCACCATGTTGATGGATTTGCGAACGTCGCCGCCGGACAAACGAGCGATGCGAAGCGCCACGCCCTCCTCCACCGAAACGGTCAACCCTTGCTCTTGCTCTAAAAAAGCAAATCCGCGTTCGACCGCTTTTTCGACATCGGCGATATCGACGGGTTTGAATTCAAACACCGTCGAACGGCTGAGAAGTGCACCGTACACGTAAAAATACGGATTTTCAGTCGTCGATGCGATCAACGTCACGTTGCCGTTCTCGATATGCTCAAGGAGCGTCTGCTGTTGCTTTTTGGTGAAATACTGGATCTCATCCAAATACAGCAGGATGCCGCCTGCACCGGCAAGCGTACCGACCTCCGCGATCACCTGTTTGATGTCTGCCGTAGAGGCCGTCGTGCCGTTAAGTTTATGTAAGCGCATGTCCGACCGTTCGGCAATGATGCGCGCCACGGTCGTTTTGCCGACGCCCGAAGGTCCGTAGAAAATCAAATTCGGGATCTTACCGCCTTCGATGATGCGCCGAAGCGCTTTATCGTGGGCAAGCAGATGCCGTTGACCGACCACATCCTCGAGCGTCTGAGGACGCAAGCGGTCTGCAAGAGGAGTGTTCATAGACGTTCACCTCATTGCAGGAAAAAGGCAAGCGCCTTTTCGATCGCGGCATCCCAAAAACGCCACTCATGTCCGCCTTCCCATTCTTCGTAACGGTGATCAACGCCAAGCGAAGTCAAATGCTCGTGGAAACGACGATTGTCTTCGAGGAGAAAATCACTTGTTCCGCAACATTGCAGGATCGGCGGAAAGTTCCGCTTTTGCGCAGAGAGGAAGAAGAGGTCTTCCGCATCCTCCACCCCGTCGCCGACGAGCGAACGTCGCTCCGCTTCGCCCATGCCGCACGGATTGTTACCGAAGAAATGCTTCACGTCGGTCACCGCCGAGAAGCAAGCCGCTTTGGCAAAGCGCTCAGGGTAGGTCATCGCCCAGCGCATCGCACCGTATCCACCCATCGAAAGACCGGCGACAAAGGTATACGCAGGGTCATTCGTGACACGAAACAGCTTGTTGCAAATGCGCGGCAACTCTTCCGTAATGAAGGTGAAATACGGCAGGCCAAACGCCATGTCCTGATAAAAACCACGTTGCACTTCAGGCATCACGATCGCGATGCCCGTCTCCTCCGCGTAGAGATCCGCTTTGGTGCGTCTGGACCACGCCGAATGGTTATCGGACAGACCGTGCAGCAAATACACGACCGGATAATCGCCGTTTTCCAGACGTCTCATCCCGTTATCGGGAATGATGGCGGCGATATCCGTCATCATTCCGAGAGTTTCGGAAAACACCGTGCAATTGAAATACGCCATGCCGTTTCCCTTCCTTTTCGAAAATTCAAACGATCAATACAGCGGATAACGCGCGCAGAGTTCCTGCACACCGGCACGGATCGCGTCCGCTTTGTTCTCAAAGTCGGTCGCCGCATCGGCAATGAAACCTGCGATGAGGTCCATATCCGCTTCCTTCAGACCGCGGCTGGTGA
>JAFQFZ010000059.1 GCA_017398425.1 Clostridia bacterium
CCCTGTTGAGGGCAAAGACTACCCTCCCGTCTCGCCTTGCGGCGAGCCACCCTCCCTGACATACCTGACGCTCCAAATCTTTGATTTGGCAAGCGGAAGTTATACATGCGAGGCGCAGCCGAGTCGGAAGGGAGGGCAAGGGTCGCGCATGCCCCTACGTCACCCCCATGAAGACAACGGGGATTCCGCCGCGCGACCGTTCCCTCGCGGGAACGCGGACCACCGAGGACGGTGGTCCCTACGTCAGGCAACGGCATCGTTTCGGCGCGGATGAATCCGCGCCCTACGCAATCCAATACATGTTTCGTAGGGGAGGGCCTCTGTGCTCTCCCGCAACATCGATCAAACGGCGGCGTGCCCCTTTAAAAATCTTCTTGACAAGTCGGTCTATTGATGATAGACTAACGATAGAGGGTCTATTATCGATAGACCAAAAGGAGGGGTAACCATGGGAGATTGGACACTCGGTGCGGTGGAAGGGCGATTTGCCTCGTTGATTTGGGAGCAGGAACCGCTTTCTTCGGGCGCGCTTGTCAAGCTGTGCGAGCAAGAGCTCGGTTGGAAAAAGTCGACGACCTACACGGTGCTCAAAAAACTGTGTGACAAGGGTTTGTTCCAAAATCAAAACGGAACGGTGACTTCGAAATTGTCCAAAGAGGAATTTCTCGCCGTGCAAAGCGAGCAGTTTGTCAGCGATACCTTTGATGGATCGCTTCCGGCGTTTGTCGCGGCATTTTCGTCGCGCAAGACGTTGTCAGAGGCGGAGTTGGAAGAACTCCACCGCATGATCGATACCTTGCGAAAGGGGTGACGAGATGGGCAACCTGGTTTTCACGCTGTTGGATATGAGCCTGGCGGCGGGATGGGTGGCGCTGATCGTCATGGTGTTGCGCTTTCTTCTCAAAAAAGCGCCGCACGCTCTTGTGTGTGCGCTGTGGGCGCTGGTGGCGGTACGGTTGATCTGCCCGATCACGTGGCAAGCGCCGTGGAGCTTGATGCCCAAAGCGGTGTCGGTGGAATCGTATGTGACGATGAGTCCGCCCGCCGAGGTGACACCTTCGCACGATGCGCAGACCACCGTGACGGTGCCGTCACAAACCGCACCGTCCGCGAGTGTCGACCGCGCCCCGACACAAACGAGCGAAACTCCGACTGTGGACGGCTTTGCCGTGGCCGCGATCGTGTGGATGGTCGGCGTTGCCGGCATGCTCGCGTATGCGGTGGTCAGCACGGTGCGTTTGCGACGCCAAGTGCGTGCGTCGGTACGCATCGAGAAGGGAATATACGAATGCGACGCGATCGCAAGCCCGTTCATCCTCGGACTGTTTCGACCGCGCATCTATCTGCCGTCTTGCATGACACAGGCAGAACGCGACCACGTGATCGCGCACGAGAGAGCGCACATCAAGCGGCTTGACCACGCGATCAAACCGTTCGGCTTTTTGCTGTTGTCAATCTATTGGTTTCATCCGTTGCTTTGGCTGGCGTATGCGCTTCTCTGCCGCGATATGGAATTGGCGTGCGACGAGCGCGTGATCCGCCGAATGAACGGCGAGGACAAGGCGAGTTATTCCGAGATCCTGCTCAAATACAGCCTGCCCCAACGGGCGGTGACGGCGTGTCCGCTCGGATTCGGTGAGGGGTCGGTGAAAACGCGCATCCGCGCGATCGTGAACTACAAAAAACCGACCTTTTGGATCGTGGCGGTCGCGGTGTTGGCGTTGCTCATTACGGGTTTTTGCTTCCTGTTCAACCGTCCTGACAACGAGGAACATCAACCGCCGGCGGTTCTTAGCATGCCTGAGTCAATCGTGTATGAATATGACCACTACGACGGGACCTATACCTTACAAATTCACGGCGACGGCGAGACGGCGCTGACATTTCTTGAAAACGAAGAGGATCCGGTGGTAGTGAATCTGTCTCAAGAACAGATCGTCGAGCTGAACACGCTGTATGATTCCATTGAGGATTTCACATCACCTTATGATATTTTGCCGGATACGGTTATGACGGTGGACGGAGAAACCTTCGAGTTTTTCATGATGTGGACGACACAGGTAGAGTTGGAACAATATATGAGGTTATTACAGAGCTATCTTCACAATACGGAATATAACTGGTTTGTAGCGCAATACGACGGGGAAGAACGTTGGAACGAGCGGATGCTTCCGTATGCCTATGAAAGTATGGAATACTGGATGGAAGGAAGATACTCAGCCATATCCGCCCTGCCGGTGAATGATCTGGATGAGATTGAAGCGTTTGACGGCAATGTGTATCAATACTTTGCTCGCTTTGGCATGGATTATGTCCGCGAAGGCTTCCGTTTATATTATGCGAGTTACCGTTCGGAGGACGAGGTGCTGACGGTGTGCTTTGATCGCAACGGAAAGAAGCGTGGAACAGAGCGAAAACCGCTGGGTTCACAAGGGCTCCCTGATGAGATCGTTATATCGGATATGTATTGGGCGGCTCCTACGTTCACGGTCACCTTCACGGACAACGGCGAGATATCGTTTGCGGCGGATTACGAAGAAGTAAATAAAATTGTTCCTCTCACACCCCAAGAATTTGACGAACTGCGGCAGTTGTTTGTCGAGATCTACGATTACAGAAGCCTTTTTGGGGATTCGGAGGAAAACGGAAATACGCTCATATCGTATAACGGAAACCAATATCGGTGTGACAGTTTCTTTACCACGCAAGTGGAATTGGAGCAGTTCCTCAGAAAAATCAAATCGTACTACACCGGCGAAGAGTATGACTGGCGCGTAGAACAAGAACGAGGGTACATTCGCTACAACGAACGTATGCTTCCGTACGCCTACAAGGATATGGAATTTTGGATGGAGTGGGGATACCCGAACATATCGAGTCTTCCGGTGGAGAATTTGGGTAGGATCGAAACATTTGACGGCAACGTGTATGAGTATTTTTGCAACTTCGGTATGGATTACGTCCGCAAAGACGGCGATCGCTACTACGCTTGCTATCGTTCGGAAGAAGAGGTGCTGAAGGTGTTCTTCGATCGCCAAGGCACCAAACTGGAAACCAAACGAAGCCCCTTGTAAATGCGGTGTTTTTGCAGAAGATACGGTCTGTTGCGACACCAAACCAAAAACCGCCGAGGTTCACACCTCGGCGGTTTTGATGTTTTTATTTTCCTTCGTATTGCACGACGCTGTCGACTTCATAGTCTGCGAGGGTTTTGCGTCCTTCGAGACCTTTCAGCTCCACAAGGAACAGCGCCTTGACGATCTTGCCGCCAAGCTGTTCCACAAGCTCGGCGGCCGCTTTGATCGTGCCGCCCGTCGCGAGCAGATCATCGAGAAGCACGACCTTTTGACCGGGCTTGATGGCGTCGGTGTGGATCTCGATCTCGGCGGTGCCGTATTCGAGCTCGTATTCGCACGACACGGTTTCTCTGGGGAGCTTGCCTTTCTTGCGCACCGGCACAAACGGTTTGTGCAGAGCGTAGGAAAGCGGCGCGCCGAACAGGAAGCCGCGCGCTTCCACACCGGCGATCACGTCAAACTCCACGCCTTCGAGACGCTCGAGCAACGAATCGATCGCGAGCTTAAAGCCGTCCGCATCCTGCAGCACCGACGTCACGTCGCGGAACAGGATGCCCTCGTGCGGAAAATCGGGGATGGAAATGATGTAGTCCTCCATGCGCTTGTCAGCCATTGTCGGTGTCTCCTTCTTGGGTGGTTTCGTCTTCGGCGGTGGCGTTCGGGTCGGTGTTGTAAATGTATTGATGCAGCTCTAAGGTGGACTGCTCAATGTCGTTGAGCCACAGACCCAGACCGTCGCCGACCCAGCCGTCGGTGAAGTCGCCGTTGCCGTGGGGGACGGAGCGATCCGACAGGATCGCAAAATCGCCGTAATTCATCGCTTCGGATGCAAAGCCGATCAACTGTTGATGGCTCATGTTGGTCTGCACGTAGGGAAGCACCGCATCCAGCACGCCCACCAGATCGACAAAGTTCATCGCCTGTGCTTTTTGGAGCAGTTGCTCGATGACGCGGCGTTGGTTGTTCTGACGGCTGAAATCGCTGTCATAGTAGAGATTGCGGATGCGGGAATAGGCGAGTGCCTGCTGTCCGTTGAGGTGGTAGATGCCCGCTTCGTATCCGAGCGGCGACAGATCGGGGTTGTCGGGGGTGGCAAAGCGGTCGGGGTCGTCCGACCATTGCGGAATGAACATCGCTTCGTCGGCGGTGAGCTCCATGTCGATGCCGCCCATCACGTCGATCGCCTTTTCGAGCGCTTCAAAGTCGACGGCGATGTACTGATCGATGTCGATCTTAAAGTTTTCGCGGATGGTATCCGACAGCATCGCGAAGCCACCGTAGTAGAATGCGGCGTTGAGCTTGTGGGTGTCGTCGTCGCCGTCGCCGTTGAGGTCGAGACCCGGGATCTTCACCCATGTGTCACGCAAAATGGACACCAGACGAATGGTCTTCGCGTCGCGGTTGATCGAGAGGATCATATTCGTGTCCGAGCGCGCGGTGTATCCCTCCGCCTTGCGACCGTCGATGCCGAGGAGCAGGATGTTCGTGATGGAATCGGTGTTGCCGCGGATGGGCACGTTATCGGTCGGGATGATGATCGGATCCTTGATCTCATAGTCGACGGTGCTGTTCGTGCGGTCGTCGCCTTCGAGCACGGGGACGTCGCCGTAATTGCGTTTGCCGTCGTCGTAGCGGATCTTGTTGAGTTTGTCGAGAACGAACGCGCTGACCGAAATGCCGCCGATGCCCACCACGATCATCAGTACCGCCGCAACGGCCGCGATGATGCGGGTGGATTTTTTATATCGCCACGGGCGCTTCGCAGGCGCGGCGTTTTTTTCTTTGCGTTGTCGGCGATCGTTTGCCATGATACGCACCTCCGTTGAAATACGGGCACAAAAATTCACCATACAAAATTCAGTATACCACAGATTTGTGAACAATTCAACACCGTGTGTGAGGAGAAAACGGAAAAAATGTCGCATGGGTTAAAATTTTGTAACAGTGGTGTATTTTGTCGTAAAGTATGGTACAATATACCCTATGTAGAGTAAAAGGGGGAAAAGACGATGCGACAAGAAAAGGAACGGCGCGAACAAACGCCGTTTGAGGACGTGATCGTCGGACGAAACGCGGTGTCGGAGGCACTTCGTGCCGAGCGCGAGATCGATCGGCTGTTGGTGGCGAAGGGCAGTGCCGGCGGCAGTGTGTCGGTGCTGATCGCCAAAGCGCGTGAGCGCGGCATCCCCATCAAGGACGTGGACAGCCGCAAGCTGGACGCGATGGCGGGACCGCACCACCAAGGCGTGGTGGCGGTGGCGGCGTGCAAGGAGTTCGTCACGGTGGACGAGCTGTTCCGCGTTGCTGAGCAAAAGAACGAACCGCCGTTTTTCATCGTGTGTGACGAACTGGAAGATCCGCACAACCTCGGTGCGATCGTGCGTACCGCCGAAGCGGCGGGCGCACACGGCGTCATCATCCCCAAGCGCCGCAGTGTCGGATTGACGGCGGCGGTATACAAAGCGTCGGCAGGCGCGATCGAATACGTGCCGGTGGCGCGTGTGACCAACCTGACCGACACGCTTCGCGAGCTCAAGGATCGCGGCGTGTGGATCTACGGTCTCGATATGGACGGCGAGGCGTGGTGTGCGACCGATCTGACGGGCGCGATCGCGCTGGTGGTCGGCTCGGAAGGGCGCGGACTCGGTCGTCTGGTGAAGGAACAATGCGACTTTGTGCTCAGCTTGCCGATGGCCGGCAAGGTCAATTCGCTCAACGCATCGGTCGCGTGCGGCTTGATGGTGTACGAAGCGGCGCGTCAGCGCGGCGGCCTCGTTGCCAGAAATCCCAAAAAGTAAGGCAGGGAAGAACGTTATGGATCAAAAGCCGACCTATTCCGTGGACGACATTCTGTTGGAATATGAACTGAAAAAACGCACGGAAACGGCACCTGCCGAGCCTGCAAAACGGCAAGCTCCCAAGGAGAAGCCCGTGACGCCGATCTCGGCAAAGGAGCGTTTCGCCGCGCCGAACGCGGAGAAACCCACCGCCCCCAAAACAGCGGAATTTCCGGCGCAAAAGAAGCAGGAGCCGACCGTCGTGCCCCCGATCGAGGAGGACGATGTCAAGATCGCCGTGCCGCGCTCGAAGCCGAGCGACGAAGCGGAAACGGTCAAGGTGTTCCCTGCGCCGAAACGGGACAAGCTCTCCGACACCAAACCGCTCTCGCCCATCCGCAAGGTGGAGCCCCGGGCGGAGAAGAAGACCGTCGCCATCAGCACGCGCACGCGTGTGCTGACGGTGGATCAAACGGAAGATAAGTTCGATACGCAGGAGTTGCCGCTCGGACAACTGGAAGGGCAGATGGTGATGGAGAATTTCACCACCGCGCCCATCGATGAAGAAAAACTGGAAGAAGAACTGCGCCGTCGCCGTCAGGAGAAGATCGAAGGCTTTCGCATCGTCGAAGGTGGCAAAACGGCGCTCAAGCTGACGGGCGAAGAAGAGGACAGCGGCGAGCAGGAGGACATCCTCCCCGAGCAGGAGGAAGAGGACGAGCTCGAGGATTTCACCGACTACGCCGAAGCGGACGCGATCCGCAGTGAGCTGACCTATCGTTGCCGCACGTCGGCGTTTGCACTGATCGCCACCGGCGTGATCGAGGCGTTGCTTGCGGCACTCACGCTGTTGTATGCCCTCGGCTGGCTCAGAGACTTTTCACCGGCGGTCGTGCTGTCGCTGCATATGGTGCTCCTGATCGGTATGCTCGGGGTCAATCACCGCATGACGGCGAGTGGCTTGAAAAATCTGTTCTCGTTCAAAGCGGATGCCGACACGCCGTCGGCGATCGCAGGACTCGTCGGCATCGCACACACGGTGTTGCAGTTCGGCGCGATGGACAAGGTGACGACGGGCGGTGCGATCCTGCTGTCGGCGGTGGCGGGACTCGGCGTGTTTGCCGGTGCGCTCGGTCGCCAGATGCGCCTCATTCGCGTGCGCCGCAATTTCGCATTTGTCGGCAACGAAAAATTGAAGAAAAACGCCGCCTTTTTCGTCGAGGACGAAAAGAGTGCTTCGGAGATCGGTCGCCCCGCCAATGCGGACGGTGTGCCGCCGATCGTATATTACCGTAAGGCGTCGTTCCTGAACGACTATCTCAAAGCATCCTATGCGCACGATCCTGCCGACAAGGCGATGCGTTGGTTTGTGCCGCTGGTGCTCGGCGTGTCGCTCTTGTGCGCCGTCGGTTACGGGTTGCTGTTCCCCATGCACGCATGGGAGACCCCGACGGTGTTCGCGGCGTCGGCGCTGACCGCCTTGCCTGTGTGGACGCTGTACGTGTCGCAACGCACCGTGTCGCGCGGCTGTAAGCGCTCACTCAAAAAAGGCGTGCTGGTCGGCGGTTGGGACGCGATCGATGCGTTCGGTCGTCGCCCCCGTGCGGTGGTCATCGACGCGGGTGAGTTGTTCCCGAAGGAGCAGGTCAAGCTCCACGGCATCAAGACGTTTTCCGGTACCCGCATCGACGAAGCGATCACCGATGCGGCGGCGGTGGTGATCGAGGCGGGCGGACCGCTCGCTCCCATCTTCAATCGTCTGATCGAAAATCGAACCGATATTTTGCGCGAGGTGGACAGCCTCGCATATGAGCAGGACATGGGCTTGTCGGGATGGGTCGGCGGTCGCCGTGTGCTCATCGGCAATCGTCGCCTGCTCGAAAACCACGGCGTGGAAGTGCCCCCGAAGGAGTACGAAGCGCGGTATATCACCGACGGTCGCAACGTGGTGTATCTCAGCACGGGCGGTGAACTGTCGGCGATGTTTGTGGTCAGCTATCTGGCGAATGCCGCCATCCGCTCGCAGTTGCGCGTGTTGCAAAAGGCGTCGGTGGATCTGGTGGTGCGCACCTGCGATCCGAACATTACCGCCCCCTTGGTGGCGACGGTGATGAACCTGCCCGAGGACGCGGTGCAGGTGTTGTCCGCAGGCGAAGGGCGCGCCTATGAGCGCATGGTCAAGCAAGAACAAAACGAGCCGACGAGGGCGGCACTCGCCAGCGGCGGCAAGGCGTTTTCGAAGCTGTTTGCGTTGGTGCAATGCCGTCGTATGCGTCGCGGTGTGTGGGTCGGATTGCTGTTACAGATGGCGATCAGCGTGGCGGCAATGGGCTTTGCGGCGTTCGTGACCGCGACGACCGGCACCATCTTGCATCCTTTGACACTTTTGCTTGCCATCGGCGCGAGCGGCGTGATCACGCGTTTGATCGTGCGTTGCACCAGAGCGTGACAAGGGCAATGATATACGGCTGATGCCGTATGATATAGTCGCCGTTCGGCGACGGCGATATTCCCGCTAACGCGGGAGTGATATATTGTCCTTCGGACAATGTGAAGGAGTCCGCTGACGCGGACGAAAGGAAAAACCCGAGGTGCATTAGCACCTCGGGTTTTGTTGTTATAGGGGACAGCAACCGCCTTGCCTCCCTCTGACGAGGGAGGGTGGCTCGCCGTAAGGCGAGACGGGAGGGAGAGATAAGATTCGCACAAACCCACGGCAACCGTTCTCTAGCGAGAACGCAGCACGATAGCGACTTGCTTCGCTACCTTGCATAAGCTCAGCTTGCCAAATCAAAGATTTGGCGTGTCACGTAGCATAGGTCGTGCCCTACGTTAACCGATCGACTTGTGTGTAAATACGATCTCTCCCCCTGTCAAAACCTGCGGTTTTGACATCCCCCTCGTCAGAGGGGGACAAGGATGTCCGCTTCGCGGATGGAGGGAACGCGGGTGGACAAAGGGCATCCGCCGCGCACAAACAACGTCCACACTTCCGCATTTTATCCTAATACTGTGAAAAAGTTTTAAAATTTCTGCAAAAGCGGTTGAAAATCCGACAGAGATGGTATATAATAACAAAAGACACCTATAGCTCTTAAAAGATTTTGTGTATTTTGTCCTTGAAATCGCCTAGAAGCCAAGGTTTGTCAATCAACCTCGCCGATCGACGGCGGGGGAATGAGAGGAGACTGTTTCATGAAACAGTACACAGCGAAAAACATCCGCAACATCGTGGTGGCCGGTCACGCCGGTTCGGGCAAGACGTCGCTCGTGGAAGCCGCTTACTATTTGACGGCGAACCCCGACCGTCTCGGTCGTGTGGCCGACGGCAACACGGTCAGCGATTTTGATGCCGAGGAGATCCGCCGCAAGGCGTCCGTTTCGACAGCGGTCGTGCCCATCGAGTGGAAAAACACGAAGATGAATCTGCTCGACACGCCCGGTTTGTTTGATTTTTCGGGTGGTGTGAGCGAGGGTATGCGCGCCGCAGGCAGTGCGCTCATCGTCATCTCCGGCAAGAGCGGTGTGTCCGTCGGCGCGGAGAAGGCGTTCGCCGCCGCGACGAAAAAAGGCATCGCCAAGCTCCTCTTTGTCAACAAGCTCGACCGCGAAAGCGCGGATTTCTATAAAGTCTTTGAAGAATTGAAAGCGACCTTCGGCGCGATGGTTTGCCCCATCGTGGTGCCGTATGTGTCCGAGCGCAAGGTGCAGTGCTACGTCAACCTGCTCGAGTACCGTGCCTATCGCTACGAAAACGGCAAGGCGATCGAAGTGCCGATCCCCGATATGGAGCATCGTTTGGACGGTCTGCGCACCGCGATGTACGAAGCGGTCGCCGAGACGAGCGAAGACCTTATGGAGAAATACTTCTCCGGCATCGAGTTCACGCCCGATGAGTTGATCCTCGGCTTGGCGCACGGCGTGCGCACGGGCGAGATCGCGCCCGTCTTCTGCGGTTCGGCGCAGGAACTCGAAGGTATGGATCAGTTGCTCAACGGCTTGACGTGGCTGGCTCCCTGGGCGGAGACGGTCGCGGGTGAGACGGGCGTCGATCCCGACGGCAACGACGTCGCCCTCACCGTCAACGAAAACGCCCAAACGGCGGCGATCGTGTTCAAAACGGTGGTCGATCCGTTTGTCGGCAAACTGGTGTACTTCAAGGTCATCAGCGGTAAAGTCACCCCCGACTCGACGCTCATGAATATGCGCACGGGTGCGGTGGATCGCCTCGGCAAGCTGTATACCGTCTGCGGCAAGAAGCAAACCGAGACCGCCTGCGTCCCGGCAGGTGACATCGGCGCGGTGGCGAAGCTCGCCTCCGCCAACACGGGCGATACGCTCTGCTCGCCGGTGCGTCCCGTGGTGTTGCCGCCCGTCGTGTTTGAGAATCCCTGCCTGTCGATGGCGGTGCTTCCGAAGAATAAGGGCGACGAAGAAAAGATTGCCGCCTCCTTGTCCCGCTTGATGGAAGAGGATCCCACCATTCGCTTTGAGCATAACCACGAGACCCATGAATCCATCCTCTCGGGCATCGGCGAACAACATCTGGATGTCATCGCGTCGAAGCTGAAGAACAAGTTCGGCGTCGAGGTGCAGTATGCCGCGCCGAAGGTGGCGTATCGTGAGACCATCCGCAAGCAAGTCAAGGTGCAAGGTCGCCACAAGAAGCAGTCGGGTGGTCACGGTCAGTTCGGTGACGTGTGGATCGTGTTCGAACCCCATGCGGGCGACGAGATCCTGTTTGAAGAAAACGTGTTCGGCGGCTCGGTGCCGAAGAACTTCTTCCCCGCCGTTGAAAAAGGTCTGCGCGACAGTGCGCTGAAGGGCGTGCTCGCCGGCTTCCCGATGGTCGGTGTCAAGGCGACGCTCGTCGACGGTTCGTATCACCCCGTCGACTCGTCGGAAATGGCATTCAAGACGGCGGCGTCGCTGGCTTACAAAGCGGGCATTCCGCAGGCGAACCCCGTGCTTCTCGAACCGATCGGTTCGCTGAAGGTCTACGTCCCCGGCGACTACACGGGCGACATCATGGGCGACGTCACCAAGCGCCGCGGTCGTGTCCTCGGCATGGAGCCGGCGGAAGACGGCTTGACCTGCGTCGAGGCGGAAGTCCCGATGGCGGAGACCGCGGACTACACGACGATGCTCCGCTCCCTGACGCAAGGTCGCGGCTATTTCTCGATCGTGTTTGAGCGCTACGAAGAAGCGCCGCAGTCGATCGCACAGAAGGTCATCGAGACCTACAAGACCGACGAAGAATAATTGAAATTTATGCACAAGCGTGCCGTTTATCTCAAACGGCACGCTTGTGTTTGAAATGGTATAATTTTTCAAAAGGAGAGGCAGTATGTTAAAGCGAGTGCTAGGAATTTTGTTGGTGGGCTTTATGTTGTGTGCATTTGCGGCGTGCGGAGATTCTTCTGAAACACCGCTAGACTCTTTGGTTAACGGTGATTCGGTTTCGGAGGAAGCGGAAGGCGTGGAAGACAGCAATCTGCCGAAGGAAGAATCGATCGTGATTCGTGATCACAATAAAACAATGGCGGCAGCCAATGAAGCGCTGTATTATGTGAAGGCGGACGGCACATTGTGGGGAATGGGCAGGGTCGTAGATTTCTACACAGAGACCAATCCGCGGCCGCAGCAAGAAAAAGGGAACCAATCTTTGGCGACGTATATTATGGGTGGGGTAAAGGCCATCGACGCCAATTCGAGTCTGCTTTACATTCTTAAAGAGGATGATTCTCTGTGGTGCTTGGGATGGCAAACGCAGTATGAACATCTGGAGAGTTCCGCAGAGTATAACGATTTTGTAAAATTGGCGGAAGATGTGGCGTCGTTTTCGGTCGATGATGATAAATACCTTATCGTGAAAAATGACGGCTCGGTATGGGGAGCCGGCAAAAACTATTACGGCATCATTTGTTGGGATGATAAAGAAACCGATTCGTTTGGAGAGCTTCAACTGATTTTTGAAGAAGGTGCGGCGGCGGTTTCGGTCGGAAATAACGCGGGGTATGTGCTGAAACAGGATGGTACGGTCTGGGGATGGGGCACGAATTTTAACCATTCCATCAAAGAAGGCTGGGACCCCTATCGATACATCCGTGAGCAACCGACTAAAATCATGGACGACGTTGTCTTTATAGAGGCGACGGAACGCGGCGGTTGTTTTGCCATTCAAAAAGATGAGACGTTATGGGTGTGGGGTGATCAATGGGGTGAGATTTACGAGCCCACACAGATCATGGAAAACGTAGCGCATATCGCAAGCGATTATTGGTGGGATTTTGCCGTAAAAACCGATGGTTCGGTGTACGGTTGGGGAAGCAAACTGGGCGGTGGCATGTTTGAGGAAAATCCGTATGGTGTGCTGAGTGAGGCGGAGTTGAATCCATATTACAACGGCGATCGAATTCATGAAAGTACCCCGGTTCCCTTGGCGATCAATGAGGTCGTGGAGATGACTGTCAGCGGCAACAATGCCTTTTTCTTGCGCTCGGACGGTACGTTGTATGGCAGTGGCGATAGATTCGTTTTTGGTTCCTTGCGCGATGATGAGGATGCGGTGGGGGTGTTTGCGGAAAACACCCTGTTCTATGGCCCGTTGACAACCGATATGAAGGTGGAATAAGGGTGCATGAGGAAGATTACGAAAGCAGTTTGTGGGATTGGTGCCGTGCTGTGTTTGTTTGCGGCGTGTTCGTCTGCAACGCTCTATGTGGATCCGCAGATAGAACGGCACACCGTCGACCTTTGAGGAGTTGCGGGCGTTTATTGAGTAAACAAAACAACAAAACGGTCGGGCAGTTGAAAAACTGCCCGACCGTTTTCTCTTTGTATCTTTAGATAGAAATAAACCCCCGGCTATGCCGGGGAATAAAGAAAGCTTTAGCGAGAAAAGCCTTCCCCTTGAGGGGAAGGTGGCATTTGCGAAGCAAATGACGGATGCACCCCAGGGTGGTCTCTCTTGACGCTTCG
>JAFQFZ010000060.1 GCA_017398425.1 Clostridia bacterium
GAGGGAGGTGTCTTTCGGCTTTGCCGAAAGACGGAGGGAGAGACGGATCTCGCACAAACGTATGGCAACCTCGTAGGGTGGGGAAGGCACACCCTGTTGAGGGCAAAGACTACCCTCCCGTCTCGCCTTGCGGCGAGCCACCCTCCCTGACAAGGGAGGGCAAGGGTTGCGCATGCCCCTACGTCAACCAATGGGTTTCGTCGTAGGGGAGGGCCTCTGTGCCCTCCCGTATTGCCGATCAAACGCGCGACAACACCCGTTCTCAAAGCTCGGGTTTGAAACACGGCATAAACTGCAATTTAAACAGATTCATTTGGTGCTTGCGGTCGATGAGTGCCTTGGTGTCGGGATCGTCGATCTCGCCCGTGCGGATGTAGCGATCGAGCACCGCATAGGTGAAGCCGAGGTTGTCCTCGTCCGTTTTGCCGCACAGTCCGTCGATGGGCACTTTGTCGACAAGCACGTCGGGCAGTCCGAGCAACCGACCGATCTGCTTGACTTCGTCGACCGTGAGGAACGACATCGGGGAGAAATCGCCCACCGAATCGCCGTAGCGCGTGGAATACCCGACCCAATCCTCCGAAAGGTTGCAGGTGTTGCACACGCGTCCGTTGTTGCTTTGCGACACGGCGTAGAGTGTCGTCATGCGGATGCGCGGCGGGATGTTCTGAATCGTTTGGGACGTGACCGTCATATCGGCGGGCAAGTTTTGGATGAGACCGTCGACGGCATCCCGAATGTTGACTTCAAAGCGGCGGATGCCGAGGTGATCGACGAGCAACCGCGCCATATCGATGTCGTGTTGTTCGCCGTTGGGCATCAGCACACCGATCACGCGGTCGCGCCCGAGTGCTTCAACGCAGAGCGCCGCCGCCACCGAGCTGTCCTTGCCGCCCGAGATGCCCACGACCGCGTTGCAGTCGGGACCGTTTTCCGCAAAAAAGTCACGGATCCATTGCACACACGCGTCCTTCACGCGAACGGCATCAAATTGGTACATAAGGCATTCTCCTTTACATCACGTCGATCTGGCACATACGCATGGTCAAAAGCGCCGCCTCATGGCTTTCGGGGGTAACGCCCGCACAGCAAGAGGCATCCACACGCACGGCGGCATCGGGGAAGCTCGCTTTGATGAGAAGTGCATTCGACACGACACAGATGTCGGTGCACAGCCCGATGAGCTCCACCTCTTCGAGCGTTTCATCGTTCCAATGCGGCCAGCCGAAGTTCGGCTTGTTGATGATCTTCGCGCCCTCGACATACAGTCCCTCAAAGATCTCCCAGCCCTGCGTGCCGCGGATGCAGTGGGGGACGGGGAGCTTTTTGCCTTCGGGCGTGTCGAGGTAGTCGTCTTCGTGGGTGTCGCGCGTGAAGATCACCTCATCGCCGTTTTGCACATACCTCGCGATCTTCTCCTTAACGCGCGGCACGATCGCCACGGCTTCGGCGGTACCGAGTGCTCCATCGATAAAATCGTGTTGCATATCGATGACGATCAGCGTTTTTTTCATCGTGTGTCGCTCCTTTGTTTACGGCAGGACGTTGCCTGCGGCTTTGTACAGGGCGTACCAGTCTTCCCGCGTCAGGCGGATGTCGGCGGCTCGGAAGCTGTCCGCAAGGCGGGTAAGATTCGTTGTGCCCGTGATGGGTTGCATCTTGGCAGGGTGACGCAGGATCCACGCCACCGCGATGGTGGTTTTGCTGACACCGTAGACTTCGGCAAGACGCGTAAGCTCCGCGTTGAGCGCGGGGAACCGATCGTTGTCGACAAAGCATCCTTCAAAAAAGCCGAACTGCATCGGGGACCACGGTTGCACGGTGATGTCGTGCAGACGGCAATAATCGAGCACACCGCCGTCGCGGTTGATCCCCGCGTCGTCCTTCATGTTCACGTGGATACCGCTGTCGATCATCGGCGTGTGCATCAAACCGAATTGCAATTGGTTGACGACGAGCGGCATGGAAAGGGACTTTTGCAACAGCGCCATCTGGTAGGGGTTTTGGTTGGAAACGCCGAAGTGGCGCACCTTGCCCGAGGCGCGCAGTTGCTCGAACGCCTCGGCGACCTCGTCGGGTTCGACGAGCGCGTCGGGACGGTGCAAAAGAAGCACGTCGAGGTAGTCGGTCTGCAGGCGCTTGAGAGAGCCGTCGACCGACCGCAGGATGTGGTCTTTGGAAAAATCAAATCCCACACCGGGCACGATGCCGCATTTGGTTTGAATGAATACCTGCTCGCGGTCGTAGCGTTTGAGCGCAAGACCGAACCGTTCCTCGCTTTTTCCCGCGCCGTAGCAGTCGGCGTGGTCAAAGAAGTTGGCACCGTGTTCGATGGCGGTGTCCACAAACGCATCCACCTGCGCTTGCGGCAGGTCGGCAATACGCATGCACCCGACACCGATCGTCGGCACGGTCAATCCGCTTGTTCCGAGAGGGATCGAAACCATAAAATCCCCGTCCTTTTCTTACAATTTTTGTCCGCAGACGGTGCAGAACGCGGCACCCGGGGTGAGCGACGAGCCGCAGTTGGTGCAGAAGGGGGCCGCAGTCGGAGCGGCATTGACGGGCGGTGCGGTGTAGGTCGGATCCGCGTAGGTCGGCGCAGGTGCCGGTGCCGGTGCGGGTGCGGGAGCCGGTGCCGGTGCCGGTGCGGGAGCCGGCGGTGCGGTGTTGACCGAGACGTCGCCGTATTTGAGCGCTTCCAAAATGTCACAGATCTGACGATAGACAGATTCCATGAACTCGTTGGTGAGGCCGTTTTTATTATTCTCAAACGTGAACGTATTTTCCGAGAACGTGTTGCTGTTTTGGTTGTTCATCTGCATGGACGCGGTCTCAAACTGCAGATAGCCGATGGTCGCCGCGCTCTTTTTGAACTGCAGACCGATCACGTCGGAAAAGAAGATCGTTTTTTCGCCGTCGGTGGCGTTGCCGGTCAGAATACTGCCGAAGCTGACCGAGGTGGTGATCACACACTTGCGATCGTAAATGTCGATGTGACGTCCGCGAACGCCTTCGAGAGAATAGAGCAGTTGTGCCATAGTAAAAACCTCATTTCATGGGATATGAAACGGTCGCAAGACCGTTTGTTACAGTTTTTGTCCGCACGCGGGGCAGAAGGTGCCGATGCCTGTGCGCGGTGTGCCGCAATGGCGGCAAAAACCAAAGCCTTGGTTCGGTTGCGGAGGGGGCGGCGATTGCACGTGACGGTAATGCTCCAGGTTTTCCAGGATATACGCCGAGACCGCCTCGAGATTTTTCTTGTTTTTGCCCCAATCGACCAACTGAGTCGGCATGACGCACTTCGACAAAATGTGGATGTGGGTGTCGTGCGGACCGGAGGCGCTGAGCGTGATGGTGATCTTCTCGCTCCAAGAGGTCATGCTGATGTCGGAAAAAAACACGTAACACGAACCCGTCGGGGTCGGAAACGATTCGTGAAGTGTCCAGTTCATGCGCGCCGCGAAGCAACGATCCTGCAACAAACAACGCAGTTGATCGTGCGAGGCGGTCAGCGGATAGCCGGTCTCGGAATAGGCGCCCATACGCGCACCTCCCATTACAAAGAGTCTACCTCCATTGTAGCAAGATTTCCGACAAAACTCAACCGCTTTTCACAAAAAAACAACCGACGTTTCCGGCAGGAAACGTCGGTTGGGTGAAGAGCATTTCTTATTCGTCGTCCTTGCCGCGGCAAAGCAGACGGTTGGCGGCGATGCCCAGGATGAGCGCGCACGCGACGGAGGTCAGCTTGATCTCGCCGAAGGTCAGCTCCAAACCGCCGACACCCGCGATCAGGATCACTGACGCGACGAACAGGTTCTTGCGCTGATTGAGGTCGACTCCCTGCAGCATCTTCAGACCGCTCACGGCGATGAAGCCGTACAACGCGAAGCACACGCCGCCCATCACGCAGTTGGGGATGGAGGCGAGGAAGGTGACAAACGGGGAGAAGAACGAGATCGCCATGCACAGCACCGCCGCTGTCGTGATGGTGATGACCGACGCGTTGCGGGTGATGGCAACGCAACCGACCGACTCACCGTAGGTGGTGTTGGGGCAACCGCCGAAGAACGCACCCGCGATCGAACCGATGCCGTCACCCATCAGCGTGCGGTGCAGACCGGGTTCTTTAAGCAGGTCTTCTCCGATGACGGAGGAGAGATTCTTGTGGTCGGCGATGTGCTCGGCAAAGACCACGAACGCCACGGGAATGTATGCCACGGCGAGCTTGGCGATGTAGGCACCGTCGATTTGGGTGATCCCTTCGGCGGCTTTGAGGAAGGTGAACTCCGGCACGGTGAACACCGCCATGTTTTGGAACACGGAGAAGTCGATGACCTGCAACGCGACGTTGTCGGTGGCGAGACCGATCACCGTAAAGATCGTCGCCGTCAGATAACCCGCGAGGATGCCGAGGATGAAGGGGATGAGCTTCATCATCTGTTTGCCGTAGACCGAGAACAGCATCACGGCAAACAGCGTCACCACACCGCAGAAGAGCGCCACAAACGGATCGCAACCCGAAACCATGCTCGTGTTGTCGACGATCGCACCGTCTTTTAAGACTTGTGTCACCTGCGGCACCATCACTTTACCCGTGAACAGATCCCCGACGGCGTTTTTGGCAAGCGACAGACCGATGATCGCGACCGTCGGACCGATGACCACGGGCGGCAACAGCTTTTCGAGCCAACGGACGCCGACGAATTTGATGAGGACGGCGATCACCACATACACAAGACCCGCAAACACCACGCCGAGGATCAACCCCGCGTATCCTGCGGCGGCAGAGGTCGCGCCCGCAAAGGCGGCACTCATCGAACTCAAAAACGCAAAGGACGAGCCGAGATACACAGGGCTTTTGAACTTCGTGAACAACTGATAGACCAGCGTGCCGACACCCGCGCCGAACAGCGCCGCCGACTGGCTCATGCCGTTGCCGATAATGGCCGGCACCGCAATGGTCGCCGCCAGGATCGCCAGCACCTGCTGGAGCGCAAAGATCAGGAGTTTGGGGAATTTCGGTTTATCGTGAATACCGTATACCAGATTCACAAAACCCACCTCTTTCGTACAATTTTCTTTATTATACACGGAAATTCGCACGAATACAAGAGGGAGTTTGCGAGGAAGGCAGGTTGCCGTTGCGATTAGCCCTAGATGGCAGCCTGTGGTGCCATTAGCAAAAGAGGGGAAATTATAATTCAAAAGATATTGGTTTTAAATTCATTGTAAATGCATTTTTTCGCGGCTTAATTGTCACTTTTTTGGTTGACAACTGAATTTCGCCAATACTATTTAAGTCAAAGGTTTCGGGTAAATCTTTGCACAGAAGGTCCTGCCCATCTAAATCCGTCACGCGTAACAGCGGGAAATATTTTCCACTATCTAACAATCTCAAAAAAATTGTTGCCGTTGCTTTTGCGGATTTCTTTTCTTTGAAAAACATTTGCATTTCAGAGCCTTTTTGAGCTTCAGTAATTGCATCTTGGATAACATCTTCTGCAATATTGAATAGGTTGACGAAAACCAAACTGATTTTTTCATATACCAGTTGAATTGTTAAGTTTTCGTATTCGCTTTGTGTTACACCAATGTTGCAATATCTGTACCAAGGATGATATGAGTCCACCTCGTCTATTAGTTCGAAAGTTCCCTTTGGTTTGCAAATAGTAAAATTCAAATATAGGTGGTCAAATTCACCCAATGAAAAATTATACTCACGCAATTTCATAACTACGCGCTGAACAGCAATATTTATTTCTTTATTACCAATATCGGTATGCGTATTTAATTCCGTGCTTTTATATAACCTAATATCGCTGATTATCTTCATTGAATTTTCACCACACTTTTTTACTTTGATTTTATTATCGCATATTTTTTAATAAAAAACAATGAGTAGAAAAAACCCGCCCGAATTGCTTCGGGCGGATAGTTTTGCTTTACTAGATTCTTTGATAGTGTTTTTAGCTAAATTATTGCCTAAAGGCAATAGCGAAATTACTTCGTAGCTAAATTCTGTGCTAACGCACAGAGCGAAATTATATTCGCCTTTAGCTGCCGCAGGCAATTTAGCTTGCGCAAGCAAATTTAGCCGGCGTAAGCCAATTTGGCTCGCCGAAGGCGAATATAGCTGCTGCCATCAAGGGCATTGCAACAAAAAATCCCCACCGATTGCTCGGTGGGGATTCATTATTAGCAATTAGCCCTTGATGGCAGCCTGCGCAGCAGCGAGGCGAGCCACCGGCACGCGGAACGGCGAGCAGGACACATAGTCCAGGCCGATCTTGTGGCAGAACTCAACGGAGACAGGGTCGCCGCCGTGCTCGCCGCAGATGCCGCAATGCAGGGTGGAGTTGACGGGCTTGCCGAGGGTGATCGCCATTTCCATCAGCTTGCC
>JAFQFZ010000061.1 GCA_017398425.1 Clostridia bacterium
CGAAAACGTGTTGCACGGCGACAAGATCAAGTTCGGTATTCAGGAATTTCAAACGATGGCTGTTGTCGGCTTCGGTCAAAAACAAGCGGGTGAGTTTAACGTCCTGATCTTGATCTTGGTTCTCGGCGGATTGTTTGTGCTGGGTGGCGCGGCGATCCTGGTGTTTGTGGTGTTCCGTCACAAGAAGGAGCAAGCGCAAACGGAAGAAACCGAAGAGAACGAGGTGGCACACATTTCCTTGATGCCGACTTCCGAAGAAGAGCTTGAAGATGAAAACGATATGATCGTGGAAGATGAGGTTGCCAAGATCCTGATGGATTTTGACGAACAAACCGACTTGACCACGGATGAGCGTGAGCAGTATCGCGCCAAAGCATCGAACGATATCGAGAGCTTCGATGTGATCGCGGAAAAATCCGTGTCTCCTGCAAGGCAGATGGGGAACGCGCAGTGGGAGTCCATTCGTCGTTCTTCGGAGAAGATCATTGCGGAGCGTAAAAACGACCAACACGTGACAGTGGACGATCTCCTCGATGAGCTCAATCAGGATTTGGATGACCTGAGTGACGAGTAAAAAGGAGAACCTCATGCGAATTCTTTGTGTAGGTGATGTCGTTGCTACGGCCGGATGTGAGACGTTGCGGCGATGCTTGTCGTCCGTCAAACGGCAGTATCAGGTTGATGTCTGCATCGTGAACGGGGAAAACGCCGCCGACGGCAACGGATTGACGCCGACCGCGTATCGTGCCCTGTTGGATGCAGGAGCGGATGTGATCACCGGAGGAAACCATATTTTCCGTCGCCGCGAATTGTACGACCATCTTGAAGAGGAGCCGTTTCTTCTTCGTCCTGCAAATTACCCTTCCTCCGCTCCCGGTAAAGGAATGTGTGTGGTGGATCGCGGACGATATCAGGTTGCGGTCATCAATTTGATTGGATTGGTATATATGGAACCGCTCCAATGTCCGTTTGAGACGCTCGATGCGTGTTTGAAGGAACTTGGGAATCCCCGCTTCTGTGTGGTGGATTTTCATGCGGAAGCCACCGCGGAAAAGAAAGCTCTGGCCTTTTATGCCGACGGTCGGATCTCCGCGCTCTTCGGTACGCATACACACGTGCAAACGGCAGATGAACAGATCCTCGAAAACGGCACCGGATTCCTGACCGATGTCGGAATGACCGGTCCGACACGCTCGGTTCTCGGTATTCGCCCCGAACAAGCGGTGGCAAAAATGAAGGACAAGCTCCCGGTGCGTTTCAGTGCGGCGGAAGGGGAGACGGCAATGAACGCCGTACTCTTTACGCTCGATGATGCGACCGGTAAGACGGTGGCGGTCGAACGCCTCGTCGTTCAATAAAAGCATTGTGATACTTTAGTATCGGAAAGGACGGTTTTTATGGATATGAACCAAAAACCCGTTAGAAGCGCGACGCGTTCCGATGATAACGTGATTGGGTATGTGTTGACAGGCGTGGTCGTAGCGGCAACCGTGGCGTTGACGTTTTTGCTCGCCGGTATGTTCACTACATTGGTGACACCGACACAAAAGATCTTGTTCCCGATCATGGCGTCGGTGTTGGTCGGTGGTCTGGCGGGACTCTGGATGTACCGTCGTGTCTCTTCGCGCCCCGGATATGAACCCAAAGCATGGGTCATGCCGGTGCTCGGCGGTGCGCTGACGCTGTGTATTGCGGTTTGCGCGTACATTTGTATCGGTATGTGGCCTGTCGGCGAGAAGAGTGCCATGATCGTCGATATGCATCATCAGTATGCACCGATGATGTCTCAGCTTCGTGATATGCTCACCAACGGCGGCGATGTGATGTATTCGTTTGACATCGGCACCGGCACCAGCTTCATTCCGCTGTTTGCGTATTATCTCGCAAGTCCCTTGAACTTCTTGCTTGTGCTCTTCCCGGAGTCGCTGTTGGCGGAGGGTATCTTGCTGATCACCCTGATCAAGATGACCTTGACCGGCGCGTTCATGACGCTGTGTCTGCAGTATGTTTATAAACGCCGTTCGGTGATGACGATTGCCGTCGGCGTGATGTATGCGTTTATGATGTACATGCTCGCCTATTCGTGGGACGTCATGTGGCTGGACTGTGTGATGATGTTGCCGCTGGTGATCATGGGCTTCGAACGCATGATGCGCGAGGGCAAATATCTGTTGTACGTGCTCAGCTTGGCGTATTCACTCTATTCGAACTACTATATCGGCTTCATGATCTGCATTTTCATGGTGTTGTATTATGTGGTGTTCCTCCTGCGTGCCAAACGTCCGTTCATGGCGCAAATGATCGGTTTGTCTCGCTTCACGATCGGTTCGCTGATCGGCGGCGGTTTAGCGATGTTCATTTTGCTCCCTGCGTATCTGTCGCTGTCGTCTACTTCGGCGGCGGGCGCGGCGATGCCGTCTCTCGCGACCAACTTCAACATCTTTGAATTGATCGGTCGCGGTATGTTCGGCGTGGAACCGACGATTCGTTCGGGCAACCTGCCCAACACCTATTGCGGTGTGATGGCGGTTCTTGCGTTGCCGATTTTCGCCACGATGTCCTCAATCCCGTATCGTCGTCGTTTGGCGTACCTTGGTTTGTTTGGCTTTATGGCATTGAGCCTTGTGATCAACCATCTTGATTTGATGTGGCACGGCTTGCACTCCCCGAACGACCTGCCGTACCGTTTCTCGTTCCTGTATAGCATTTCGCTTTTGCTGATCACGTTTGAAGTATTGCTTCGCATTCGCGATATCAAGCCCAAGCAGATAGCCTTGTCGATTTTCGGCATCTCAATTTACTTGATCCTTGAAGAAAACTTCGGCTCGGGTAAGTACAATTTCATTTCGTTGTATGTCAGCTTTGCGCTGATCGTGATTTACGGTTTTGTGATGTTCCTTGTGTCGCGTGATCGTATGAAGATCCGTGTGGCGTCGGCGCTGTTGTTGATGCTGGTGGCCGGTGAGTTGCTGTTTAATGCGTCCGGCACGTTCGGGCGTTTGAACAATAACGAACACTATACCAATCACAAAGACTATGTCGATAACATCACCACGATCGCCGTGAAGGAAACGGTCGCAGAAATGGAAGCGATCCATCAAGCCAACGATGGTCAAAATTTCTATCGTATGGAATTCTTGCCGCGCCGCACCACAGCCGATACGGCGATGTTTGACTATCACGGCATCACCAACTTTGCTTCGACCGGCTCGTACAATATGACCCGCTTTATGGGCAGCCTCGGTTATGACGTCAACGGCGTCAACAGCCAGTTGTATAAGAGTTTTGTGCCGACGGCAGACTCCTTGATCGGCATCAAGTATGTCGCTCTGGAGGCGGATATTCAAAACCATCCGCAACTCAAGCAAATCGATAAGGTGTATGTCTCCGACAGCGTGACGAAGTATTTCAACAAATACTACGAGCAGTCGCAAAACAGCAAGCTGTTCCAAGCGATCCGCGCGGTGCACGGTGACGCGATCGACAATATGATTCGCAACGATGTAACGCTGCAGGAAGGTGAGGAGCGCACCTATTATATCTATGAAAATCCGTATGCGTTGCCGCTCGGCTATATGGTCGAAGAGGGCATCAAGGATTGGAACTACAACTACTACGACCCGATGGCGAGCCAGAACTCGCTGTATCGTACGATGACGGGCACGACGGACAACGTGATGTATTGCCACCAAATCCAGTCGACCAACTCGTCGGCGGCTTCGGTGAACGGCGTGTCGGCGTTCAGCATCCACGGCGCGCAGTCCGCGGTGTTCACCACGATCATCGACCGTGAGGCGCCGACGTATATTCATGTTGACTGCCGTGCGGCGAAGTCGATCAACGTCAGTGCCGCCGGTAATTCTTGGGGTGTCACGACCTATGAGCCGTACATCATCGATGCCGGTATCCTGCCGGCGGGTACGGAAGTGACCGTTACGGTGACGTCGGACAACTCCTGCGCCGGTAATGTGTTCGTAGCTTCGATGGATCAGTCGGTCTTTGAGCGCGATATCACGGCGTTGCAAAGCAGCGGCTTGAAAGTGACCGACTTCAGTGACAGCCATCTTGTCGGCACCATCTATGCTCAAAAGAGCGGTGTGATGATGACTTCGATCGAATTTGACGAAGGCTGGACGGTGAAGGTGGACGGTCAGAAGGTGGATACGTTCGCTGTGGGCGATGCGCTTCTCGCGATCGACCTCGAAGCAGGGGAACACATCATCGAATTTTCCTTCACCCCGAAGGGATTTGTGATCGGTCTGGTACTCAGTGCGGTGTCACTTCTGGGCTTGTTTGTCCTGCTGTGGTTTGTTAAGCGCCGCGATGCGGGGTTGCCGTTCCTTCCCACCAAGAAAACAAACAACAAAGGAGCCGTTGATCAGTGATTACCGTGATCATGCCCGTTTATAACGAGGGCGAATTTATCTATAACAACGTTCTCACCGTGGATAAGATCCTGGCGGATGCGAACATCGAACACCAATTTTTGTTGGTGGACGACGGTTCCAAGGACAACAGCTGGGAGGAGATGAGCCGCCTCGCGGAGGATTATCCGCAAGTGTCGGTCATCCGCCTGTCGCGCAACTTCGGTAAAGAGCTGGCGCTTTGCGCCGCTCTGGAAAATGCCGACGGCGATGCGGTGGTCGTGATGGATTCCGATTTGCAGCATCCGCCTGAATTGATCCCCGAGATGGTGCGCTTGTGGCAGGAAGAGGGCTACGATGTGGTCGAAGGTGTGAAGGCCGATCGCGGCAAGGAGTCTCTAGGTGCGAAGATTGCCGCCATGACCTTCTATCGGATGTTCAAGAAGTCCACCAAAATCGACATTGGCGTCGCTTCGGACTTCAAGCTGATGAATCGCGATTCGCTGGAAGCGTGGAAGCAGATGCCCGAGAAGAACACCTTCTTCCGCGGCTTGTCGGCGTGGGTCGGCTTCAATCGCTATGCCATGCCGTTTGAAGTGGCGGAGCGTGCCGGCGGCGAAACCAAATGGACCTTCAAGAGCCTGCTTCGTTTGGCGATCAACTCCATCACCGCTTATACCGCGGCACCGCTTTTGTTGGTGTTCTGGATCGGTGTGATTCTGTTTATGGCGAGTTTGGTGCTCGGTATATATACGCTCGTCACGTTCTTCACGGGACACACTCCGGGCGGTTATCCGACCATGATTTTGCTTCAGCTGTTCATCGGTAGCTGTATTATGATTAGCTTGAGTATCATCGGTTTGTATATTTCAAAGATCTACGAAGAAGTTAAAGCGCGTCCTCGCTATCTGATCAGTAAGAAAAAAGGCAACGCGTTTATCAAGAACGACAAGTAAGAGAAAAGCGCCCGGCATCTGCCGAGCGCATTTTTGGTATAAAATGGGCAAAAGGAAGACAATGGTATTCGATTGAAACGATCGAGAAATAAATTTCATTTTTTTGCAAAAAAGACTTGCTTTTTTTGCAGTTATCATATATACTAATGGTCGTCCGCTGAATTGCAGAGATTCATCGGGGTGTGGCGAAGTTTGGTATCGCGCTTGGTTCGGGACCAAGAGGCCTCGGGTTCAAATCCCGACACTCCGACCAGAAATCCGTGTTCCCTTTATGGGAGACACGGATTTTTTATGCCTTATTCTTTGGTTAATGCGCAGTAAATTTTTCTCATTCTATACCATAAAGGTCATTCCTCACAAGTCCAGC
>JAFQFZ010000006.1 GCA_017398425.1 Clostridia bacterium
CAGATTGACCGGTTGGAATGAGAGAGAAATAGATATGCAAAAGCGAGGAGAATTTCACCTCGCTTTTGCATTAGAAATTATCTAAAATATATGGTTTGGTTTTTGTGTCAATCATAAAAAATTCTTCGGCAGGGACAGGGTCGTTCTCATAATCGACAAGCTTTGCTCTGCGTTTTTCAAGTGGGTTTCTTTCTTCCCACTCCATAAAAGCAATCAATCGTTCTTTAATTAAAGACTTATTTGTCCATTCTTCGCACCAATGTTCAAACTTTTGCATTATTTCTTCAGGTGTAGTAGGTTCGATTCCGTGCATCCAATGTCCATAATATAGCTCTGTCGGCATCAAAGCATTAATAAAGATTCCAGGCCGAATATAATATTCCTCTTTAGAAAAACTACTTCCTTGAATCAAAAAAGAAATTGTAAACTCGCCAATATCTTTTGTCCACCGTTTATTCTTTTTCTTAAATCCTTTTGCTTTCAAATAAGGCTTTGCATATTCAATTAATTCTTCTTCGGGTAAAAAGTGTTTCACAAAATCACCGCCTTTAATTAATTATAACACAATCAGTCCAAAAAGTAAATTCAAGCAGTATAATTCTCCTTTGCTTACAGATAATAGTAAGGAAATTTGAAAAATGTAGGGAACGCCCTGCGTGGCGTTCCGTTCTTGTGGCACGGCACACAGGCCGTGCCCTACGCAATCACATTAGCAAAGGAGATTGATTTATATATGAAAGCAACCGGAATAGTTCGTAGAATCGATGATTTGGGAAGGGTTGTTATCCCGAAAGAAATTCGCCGCACGATGCGCATACGTGAAGGCGACCCGCTGGAGATCTTCACCGATGCCGGCGGCGAAGTGGTGTTCAAAAAATATTCTCCCGTCGGAGAGATGGGGACGTTTGCCTCGCAGTACGCCGACATCCTCTACCGCGCGTGCGGACAACCCGTGATCATCTGCGACCGCGACCACGTTACCGCCGCAGCGGGCGTGTCCAAAAAAGAGATGCCGCACGAGCGGTTGTCCTCGTCACTCGAGGCACTCATTGAAACCCGCCGCACCCACATTCTCGCCAAAGATGCTCCGTCCGTCAATCCCACCGACGGCACACACCACCGCGTAAGCGTGTGCGCTCCCATCGTGGGCGGCGGCGACATCGGCGGTGCGGTGTGCCTGCTCTACGGCGAAAACGACACCGCCCCCGACGACGGCGATGTACGCCTGACCCAAGTGGCGGCGAGCTTCCTCGGAAAACAACTCGAAAGCTAGCGAAAACGGAGCGCGAATGCGCTCCGTTTTTGCTTGCAAACCACCGTGAATATGTGGTATACTGTATGTAATTATGTGCTTAAAGGAGTCCTGCCGTTATGGATAAGCTCACCGACATTTCCACCGTGAAAATGCTGCTTGAAAAATACGGCTTCCGTTTTTCCAAGGCGCTCGGTCAAAACTTCCTCATCAATCCCTCCGTCTGTCCGCGCATGGCGGAGGCCTGCGGCGCAACTGCCGAGAGCGGCGTGCTGGAGGTCGGTCCCGGCATCGGCACGCTGACGCGTGAGCTGTGCCGTGCCGCCGGCAAGGTGGTATCCATCGAGCTGGACGAGCGGTTGCCCGCCCTGCTCGCAGAGACGATGGCGGATTTTGACAACTTCACCCTCGTGGAAGGCGACGCGCTCAAGATGGATCTCAACGCGCTCATCGCCGAGCAATTCGGTGACCGTCCCGTGTCGGTGTGCGCGAACCTGCCCTACTACATCACCTCGCCGCTCATCATGCACTTCCTTGAGAGCCGTCTGCCCATCGAGAGCATCACCGTCATGGTGCAAAAGGAAGCGGCGGCGCGTCTGTGCGCCAAGCAAGGCTCGCGCGAAGCGGGCGCTGTGACCTTGGCGGTGCAATATTACGCCGAGGCAGAAGTGCTGTTTGACGTGTCGCGCGGCAGTTTCATGCCCGCGCCGAACGTGGACAGCAGCGTCATTCGCCTGACCCTGCGCAAAGACCCGCCCTGCGATGTAAAGAGTGAAAACATGCTGTTTGCGTTCATCCGCGCGGCATTCAACCAACGCCGCAAGACCATCCTCAATTCGCTGATGGGTGCGGGGGTGACCAAGGCGCAGATCGCCGCCGCCTGCGACGCGGCAGGCATCCCCCAAACCGCCCGCGCCGAGCAATTGACCCTTGCCGATTTCGCCGCCTTGGTCAACGAGATGGCATGCGTGTGAACGATAACGGAGGAGCGGATATGTCTTTGCCCTATAACGGAAAACACATTCCTCTGGCGAAATCCTTACGAAGCCATGCAACACCGCAAGAAAATCATTTGTGGTATGATTTTTTGTCCACCTATCCCGTTCGTTTTCAACGTCAAAAAGTCATCGATAGTTTTATTGCGGATTTTTATTGCCACAGGGCCAATCTGGTGATCGAGATCGACGGATCACAGCATTTTTCTCCCACAGGCATGCAACGCGACCGATTCCGCACCGAAGTTTTAAACGCTCACGGTTTGATCGTGGTTCGGTTTACCAATCCACAAATCAACCATCAATTCCGCGAAGTATGTGAATACATCGATTACATTGTGAAAGAGCGACTGGGTCGGTCAGCCTCCCTCCATGAGGGAGGTGGCATCGCCGCAAGGCGATGACGGAAGGAGTATTACTCCCTCAGTCTCGCTTACGCTCGACAGCTCCCTCAAAGAGGGAGCCTGCATGAAAGGAGATCGTTTCATGACCTTTTTGATTCTTGACGGAAACAGCATCCTCAACCGCGCGTTCTACGGTGTCAAAGCGCTCACCACCAAGGACGGACGCTACACCAACGCGATCTTCGGATTTCTCAATATCTATTTCCGCTTGGCGGAGATCACCGGCGCGACCCACGCCGCGGCGGCGTTTGACCTCAAAGCGCCCACCTTCCGCCATGCGATGTATCAAGACTACAAAGCGGGACGCAAGCATATGCCCGAGGAGCTTGCCGAGCAACTGCCCGTCATCCAAGAGCTTCTGCCGCTTCTCGGCGTGACGGTCGTCACCAAAGAAGGCTATGAAGCGGACGACATCCTCGGCACGCTCGCCAAAGCCGCCGAAGACGCGGGCGCATCTTGCTTCCTCGCGACGGGCGACCGCGACTCGCTCCAGCTCGTCAGCGACCGCACCACCGTGTTGCTTGCCTCCACCAAAGGCGGTCAACCCGATACCGCCCGCATGGACACGGCGGCGATCAAAGAGAAATACGGACTGACCCCCGCGCAGCTCATCGACTTGAAAGCGCTGATGGGCGACACCTCTGACAAGATCCCCGGTGTCCCCGGCGTCGGCGAAAAGACGGCGCTCTCGCTTCTGCAGGAATTCGGCTCGCTCGACGCGCTCTACGACCGCCTCGAGGACTCCGATCTGCGCCAAACGCTCAAGCAAAAGCTCACGGACGGCAAAGACTCCGCCTACCTCAGCCGTGAACTCGGCACCATCTGCCGCGAAGCGCCCATCGACACGACCCTCGACACCTACCGTCTGGGCGCGATGCAAACCGAACCGCTCGCGCGGCTTCTCACGTCGCTCGAATTTTTCAAAATGCTCGACAAGCTCGGCTTGCAAGCCGAGACCTCCCCGACCGCCGAAGCGGTCACCGTCTCCCGCTGTGAAGAAGCGCCGCTCACCGACGTGCTGTCCGCAAACGGTGCGCTCGACCTCGTGCTTGAGGGCAACGCGCTCACTGTTCTGCGCGGCGGTCTCTGCACCGCCTGCACGCTCGACGACGTCGCCGCTCTGTGCGCCGACCCCACCGTCGAAAAGCGCACCCACGACGGCAAGCCGCTGTTCAAAGCACTTCTGCAACGCGGCATCACGCCGCAAGGCTTCACGATGGACACGGCTCTTGCCGCCTATCTGCTCAACCCGCTGTCGTCGGACTATTCGCTGTCGCGTCTGCTGACCGAATACGGCATCGTCGGCGATACGGATGCCCCCGCCTCCTGGTTTTCCGCCCTCGCGGACACGCTGTCCGATGCGGTCGACAAAGACGGCGCGCGCGACCTCCTTCGTGACATCGAACTGCCGCTCTCACTCGTCCTTGCGGACATGGAGCTGTGCGGCGTAAAGGCGGACGGCGAAGGACTTCTCGCCTACGGCGCGTCGTTGCAGGAGGACATCGATCGCCTGCAACAAGGCGTGTGGGATGCGGTCGGCTACGAATTCAACCTCAATTCCCCCAAACAACTGGCCAAAGCGCTGTTTGAGGATCTCTGCTTGCCCCACGGCAAAAAGACCAAGAGCGGTTGGTCAACGAGCGCGGACGTGCTCGAAAAACTGCGTCACGTCCACCCGGCGGTGGATCAGCTGTTGCAGTACCGCTCGCTCGCCAAGCTCAAATCCACCTACTGCGACGGACTGTCCGCCGCCATCGGTGAGGACGGACGCATCCGCTCCACCTTCAACCAAACCGAGACCCGCACGGGACGCATCAGCTCCACCGATCCGAACCTGCAAAACATCCCCGTGCGCACCGAAGCGGGGCGTGAACTGCGCCGCTTCTTGGAAGCGGAGGACGGCTGTGTCCTCATCGACGCGGACTACTCGCAGATCGAACTGCGCGTCCTCGCGTGCATGGCGGAAGACCGCACCATGATCGACGGCTTCAACAGCGGTGAAGACATCCACCGCATCACCGCCTCGCAGGTGTTCGGCGTTGCCCCCGAAGCGGTCACGCCGCTCATGCGCTCGCACGCCAAGGCGGTCAACTTCGGCATCGTCTACGGCATCGGCGCGCATTCGCTGTCCGAGGACATCGGCGTGTCGTTCAAAGAAGCCAAGGCGTATATCGACGGCTACCTGACGCATTACAGCGGCGTCGCGTCCTTTATGGATCGCCTCATCGAGCAAGCGCGCGACCGCGGCTACGCCGAGACGCTGTTCGGTCGCCGCCGCCCGTTGCCCGAACTGCACGCAGGCAACGCGATCATGCGCGGCTTCGGTGAGCGTGTGGCGCGCAATATGCCCATCCAAGGCACCGCCGCCGACATCATCAAGATCGCGATGGTGCGCGTGTACGACCGCCTGAAACAAGACGGACTGCGCGCCAAACTGATTTTACAGGTGCACGACGAACTGATGGTGGAAGCTCCGCTCGACGAACAGGATCGCGTGCGTGCGCTCCTCAAAGAGGAGATGGAGGCGGCGGTCTCGCTGGCTGTCCCGTTCACCGTCGACGTCCACAGCGGACGCACCTGGTACGACGCAAAGGAGTGATCGAATGTCTCAACTGCACACCATCGTCGAAGACGAACGCCCCGAGCGCGCCGTGATCGCGGCGCTCGACGCAGGCGAATACGATATAGACAGCGCCATCGCCGAGCTGAAAGAACTCGCCGACACCGCCGGTGCCGAGATCGTTGCCGTCCTCATTCAGCGACGCGAAGCCCCCACCAAGGCGACCTACCTCGGTTCGGGACGCGTCGAGGAATTGGCGGCACTGTGCGAAGCGCAGGAAGCAGATCTCGTGCTGTTTGACTGCGAGCTGTCCCCCACCCAACAACGCAATCTCGAAGACGCGATGCCCTGCCGCGTTGTCGACCGCACGATGCTCATTCTCGACATCTTCGCCGCGCGTGCACGCTCGGCGGAGGGTCGCTTGCAAGTCGAGCTGGCACAGCTCCAATACCGCCTGCCGCGCCTGAGCGGACAAGGCACCGCGCTGTCGCGTTTGGGCGGCGGCATCGGCACCAGAGGTCCCGGTGAGACCAAGCTTGAATCCGACCGCCGTCACATCCGCCGCCGCATCGCCGCCATCAAAGAACAACTCGAAGACGTCAAGCGTCACCGCGACGGACTGCGCGCGCGCCGCCGCAAGGACGGCATGAAGACCGTGGCGCTCGTCGGCTACACCAACGCCGGCAAATCGACCCTCTTGAACCGCCTGACCGATGCCGGGGTGCTGGCCGAGGATCGGCTGTTTGCCACCCTCGACACCACCGCGCGCGGACTCAAGCTCCCCGACGGACAGACGGTGCTGTTCATCGACACGGTCGGTTTCGTGCGTCGTCTGCCCCACCATTTGGTCAACGCGTTTCGCTCCACGCTCGAAGAAGCGGTGGAAGCGGATGTCATCTTGAACCTCTGCGACGCGGGCAACCCCGAATCGGAAGAACACCTCGACGTGTCGCGCAAACTGCTCGCGGAGCTCGGATGCGGCGAACGCCCGATTTTGTCGGTGCTCAACAAGTGGGACACCGTGTCCGACGCACCGCACGCCCCCGTCGGCAACACGTTTTACATCAGCGCGTTGCACGGATGGGGACTGGACGCGTTGCTCGACGGCATCGCCGCGGCGCTCCCTCCCGACCGCAAGCGCGTTTCGCTGTTGTTCCCGTTTTCGGAGGGTGCTCTTGCGGAGCGTTGCCGCAAAGAAGGTGCGGTGGAGTTTGAAGAATACGTCCCCGAAGGACTGCGCATGACCGTCACGCTCGGCGCGGCGCTTTTGGAGATGACCGCTCGGTTCACCGTCGATGAAGGAGGCGAATGACATGGCATCCTCCCGTTCGCGCATCCACGCGCTCGACGAACTGCGTGGGTTTTGCCTGGTGCTGATGATCTTCTTCCATGCATTCTACACGCTCGGCTATATGTTCTCGCTTCCGCTCGCGCGCGATCTGTTCCGCTTTTTCGAGCCGGTCGAGCCGCTGTTTGCAGGCATCTTCATCGCGCTGTGCGGTTTTTCGTGCCGTCTGTCGCGCAGCAACCTCAAGCGCGGTCTGCTTCTCAGCGTCGTCTCCGTCGCGCTGACGGCAGCGACCTATGCGTTCTCCGCGATCGACGGCATCGGTGACGTGACCATCTGGTTCGGCGTGTTGCACTGCCTGTCGGTGTGCATCCTGCTGTTCACGGTACTGCAAAAGCCGCTCGCGCGCATCCCGACGTGGCTGGGACTCATCCTCACCGCCGTGCTGTTCACGCTCACCTTCGGTATGCTCGAAGGGTACGTCGGCATCGGTGCGTTTCGTTGGTACTTCCCGACGGAGTGGCTTGCCAACAAGTGGCTCGCCCCTCTCGGCATCGGCTTTTTGTACAGCGCCGATTTCTTCCCCGTGTTTCCGTGGTTCTTCTGCTTCCTGTTCGGCGCGTATCTCGGAAATTACAAGTCGAAGCTCCCCAAGTGGACGCGCCGACAGCATCTGCGTCCGCTGGCGTTTCTCGGACGCCACAGTCTGTGGGTGTATCTGGCGCATCAGCCGATCATCTTCGGCATAGCCTACGTAATCGATTTCATCATATAAGGAGATATCTGTTATGGAACTGTCCGCACTTGTCAACACGTCTCACAGCGAGACTCTGCTCGTCAAAGGCTCCGACCTCGCCGTCGCCGTCGGCAGCGGCGATCTGCCGGTGCTCGCGACCCCGCGCATGGTCGCCTTGATGGAGCAAGCCGCCGCCGCGCTCGTTGCCGAGGCTCTCGACGACGGCATCACCACCGTCGGCACGGCGCTCAACGTCACCCACACCGCGCCGACGCTCGTCGACCGCACGGTGACCGCCACCGCCACCCGGCTCGAAACCGACGGCCGCCGCTTTGTGTTCGCGGTGGAAGCCGCCGACGAGGTCGGTGTGGTCGGACGCGGCACGCACGAGCGCGTCAGCGTCAAAGGCGACCGCTTCCTCGAAAAAGCCGCCGCCCGCGCTCAAGAGGTATAATCCTCGAGCCGCACCGCCAACTCGTTGGCATCCGCCACGGCGATCCCCGCCCTCAGGAGCGCTTGTTCCTCGGGCGGCAACGTTAACACGCAGGTGTCCAACACCCGCTCGGGCGTGTCCCCGTCGGGTCGAAACACCGCCACTTGCCCTTCAAAGACCCCGATCGTGCGATACGCCGTCGGGGCCTTTTTTGTTTCCCCCATCGTCCCGACGAGCAACGCCGCCACCGTCGCCGCCGTCACCATCAAGACCGTCGCCGTCCACAGTCGCACCCCTTGCATAACACCGCCCCTTTCGTCTCTTGACAGTATGCACGCCGCGCGACGCGGCTATTCTTCACCGATGCTTGACTTTTTGAGCAAAATGCGCTACTATTACCATGTATACTTGTCGTTACAGCGCCGTTTTTTGAATAAAACCGCCGCTTCTGAATAACTCTCTTTACAGGAGGGATCTTCTTATGGCCAATCCCATGATGCCGACAGCTCCGGCACCGAAAAAACAAACCGAATTTTGGGACAAATTCCATGCGTTTTTCGATTCCAAGGGCATGCATATTTTCGGCAAAGTGCTCGCCTACATCGGCAAAGCGTTACTGACGATCCTGCTCATCGGCGTCATCACCGGCTGTGTGTTCGGCGTGGTGCTGACGGTGTACGTGTTCAACACGTTCTCCAATTCGCAGGATATCCCCGATCTGACGCGCATCACCGACAACGGCACGAGCATCATCTACACACAGGATAAGGACGGCAACTGGGTCGAAAGCCAGCGTCTGGAAGGCATCAACCGCATCTGGACGGACTACGCCGATATTCCGCAGTATATGAAGGACGCCGTCGTCGCCATCGAGGACGAACGCTTCTGGGAACACCAGGGCGTTGACTGGAAGCGTACCGCCGGTGCCGTCATCGACACCGCGCTCGGTCGCGGCAGTTTCGGTGGCTCGACCATCACCCAACAGCTCATCAAGGTGACCACCGGCGACAACGACAACACCATCGAACGCAAGATCCGCGAGATCTTCCGCGCCCTCGAAATGGAGCGCGACTACTACTCCAAAGAACAAATTTTGGAAGCCTACCTCAACATTCTGCCGCTTTCGGACGGCGTGGTGGGCGTGGGCGCCGCGGCGAACTACTATTTTGCCAAGGATGTGCGCGACCTGTCGCTCGCGGAATGCGCGCTCATCGCGGGTGTCACCAACCTCCCCGGTTACTACGATCCCTATGACTACCCCGATCACGCCAAAAAGCGTCAGGAAATCATCCTCAAAAAGATGTACGAGCTGATGATGATCAGCGAGGACGAATACCGTCAGGCGTACGCCGAGGAACTGCACTACAAGAGCAGTGCGCGCTATATCGAAGTGCACGACTACTATGTCGACCTGCTCATCGAGGACATCATCGAGGATCTGATGGAGACCTACGGCTACAACTACACCTACGCTGAACAGCTCGTGTTCTTCGGCGGTCTGCGCATCTATTCCTACGAAGACATCGAAAAGCAAGCCGCTGTCGAAGCGGTCTTCGCAGACGACTCCAACTTCCCCGACATCGCCGGTGCGGAGAATCAGCCCAACGCCTGCATCTTCATCATGGACTATGAAGGACGCGTCGTGGCGACCGTCGGCGGTCGCGGCGAAAAGAACGCCAACCGTGTGCAGAACCGCTCGACGCAATCGCGCCGTCAGCCCGGTTCGTCCATCAAGCCGCTGGGTGTCTACGGCCCCGCCTTGGATCGCGACATCATCAACTATTCCACCGTCGTGCGCGACGCGCCGATCACCCTGCCCGACGGCTCTCTCTGGCCGCCCAACTACGGCATGCCGCCGATGGATCTCGGCACCCAGACGGTGCAGTACGCCATCCAGCAATCGCACAACACCGTCCCCGTGCGCATCCTGCAGGAGATGGGCACCGACGTGAGCTATCAATTCCTGACCGAAACGCTGCACTTCACGTCGCTCGAGGAAAGCGACGCCAACCTCGCCCCGCTGGCACTTGGCGGCTTCACCCACGGTGTCACCGCGCGTGAAATGGCGGCAGGCTACCAGATCTTCGGCAACAGCGGTTACTACAACTCGCCCCACACCTACCACAAGGTCGAGCTCGACGGACAGATCCTTCTGCAACACGTCCCCGAGATGGAAGAGGCGATCTCTCCCGAAACCGCCACCATTATGAACAAACTGCTCCAGACCGTTGTCCGCAACGGTACGGGCTATGACATTTCGTGGCAATGGCCGTCGACGCAGGTGTTCGCCAAGACGGGTACCACCGACGGCAACCGCGACTCCTATTTCTCGGGCGGCACCCCGCACTACGTCGCCGCGCTGTGGATGGGCTACGACAACAACCAAGAGATGACCGTCTACCAAGGCTCGGTCGCCAAGCAGATCTGGAGCAAGTGTATGCTCGCCGTCCACGCGGACAAGCCGGCCGCGAGCTTTGAGGAATGGGGCACCGTGGAAGGACACTACTACAACCCCACCACCGGCATCGTGGCGGAAGCCGCCACGACCGTCACCCCCGGCACACCCGCCACCGAAGGCAAGCCGGCGACCGAAGCGCAAACCGTCACCAACAAGTACGGCTACTACAAGGTCGGTCAGGTGCCCTACAGCCTGAATACGCTGGGCGGTATTGATCTGAAACCGGCAACGACGACCACCACCACGACCACCACCACGGTCGCGACCACCACCACCACCACGACTACCACCGCGGAGACCTCCGCCACCGATACGGAGATCACCGATCCGACCGACGTGACCGAACCGAGCGGGGACACCGATGTGACCACCCTCCCCACCACCGAGGTGACCGTCTCCCCGCCGCCGGAGAACACCACCACGACCACCATGCCCGCGGCATAACATCCGCACCGTTACGCAACGGGAGAGCTCCGTTACGAAGCTCTCCCGTTGTTACTTTGAGTTTCCCGAAAGGAAGGAACGTCATGTCTTCTTTTGAACATTGCAAGCGCCTCGTTGTGAAGGTCGGCACCTCCACCCTCACCCATTCCAGCGGTCACCTCAATCTGCGCCGCGTGGACGAGCTCGTCAAGGTGCTGTCCGATCTGAAAAACAGCGGCATTGAGATCGTGCTCGTGTCGTCGGGCGCGGTGGGCGTCGGCGTGGGCGAGCTCGGTCTGCGCGAACGCCCCAACACGCTCGGCGGCAAGCAAGCGGCGGCGGCGGTCGGTCAATGCGCGCTGATGTACATGTACGACAAGGAGTTTGCCGAGTACGGTCACGTCACCGCGCAGGTGCTCCTCACGCGCGACGGTGTGGAGGACGATACCCGCCGTCAAAACATCATCAACACGCTCGAATGCCTGCTCGGCTACAACGCCCTGCCCATCATCAACGAAAACGACACCGTCTCCACCGAAGAGATCGAGTTTGGCGACAACGACACGCTCTCCGCGATGGTCGCAGTGCTGGTGAAAGCGGACGGACTGGTGTTGCTCACCGATATCGACGGTCTTCACACCGCCGATCCGCGCCGCGACCCCGATGCCGCGCGCATCGACCGCGTGACGGTGATCGACGACCACCTGCTGTCTTTGGCGGGCGGTGCGGGTTCGACCCGCGGCACGGGCGGTATGCTCACCAAATTGCACGCCGCACAGATCGCCATGAACGCGAACATCCCCACCATCGTCATGGACGGCAGTCATCCTGCGCGTCTGTACGACGTGATGGAAGGTAAGCCCTGCGGCACCCTGTTTGAGAAAGAATAAAAAAGGAGTGGATCTCCCGTGACACTGGAACAACTCGGGCAACGCGCCAAAGCCGCCTCTGCCCATCTTCGCACCGCTTCCACCGCCGACAAAAACGCGGCCCTTCTCGCCGTGGCGGCGCGCTTGGAATCGGATATGGACGCGATCCTCGAAGCCAACGCCGCGGACATCGCCGCCGCCCGCGAAAACGGAATGCGCGAATCGCTCATCGACCGTTTGATGCTGTCCGAAAGCCGCATCCGCGGCATGGCGGACGGCGTGCGCGACGTGGTGGCGCTGGCCGATCCCGTCGGTGAGATCGTCACCGGCTATCGCCGTCCGAACGGACTGTGCATCCAAAAAACGCGTGTGCCGCTCGGCGTTGTGGGCATCATCTACGAAGCGCGCCCGAACGTCACCTCCGACGCGGCGGCGCTGTGCCTGAAATCCGGCAACGCCGTGATCCTGCGCGGCGGCAAGGAAGCGCTCCGCTCCAACATGGCGGTCACCGCCGCCATCCGCAACGGTCTCAAAGACGCCGGCTTCCCCGAGGATGCCGTGGCGCTCCTCGAGCAGACCGACCGTGAGACCGCTTCCAAAATGATGAAGCTGAACGCCTACATCGACGTGCTGATCCCGCGCGGCGGTGCGGGACTCATCCGCTCGGTGGTGGAAAACGCCACCGTCCCCGTCATCCAAACGGGTGTCGGCAACTGCCACATCTACGTCGACCGCGCGGCGGATATCGACATGGCCAAAGCCATCACCGTCAACGCCAAGGTATCGCGTCCGTCGGTGTGCAACGCGGCGGAGACCTTGCTTGTCCACCGCGACATCGCAAACGACGCCCTGCCCGTGTTGGCGGCGGCACTGCGCGAAAACGGCGTACAGCTTCGTTGCTGTGAGCGCGCGTTGCCGCTGTGCGGCGAGGCCATCCCCGCCACCGAAGAGGACTGGGCGACCGAATACGGCGATTACATTATGGCGGTCAAGGTGGTCGACTCGCTCGACGACGCCGCCGCTCACATTGCCGCCTACGGCACCGGTCACAGCGAATGCATCGTCACCGACAGCCACCAAGCGGCGCAAGCCTTCACCCTGCAGATCGATGCGGCGGCGGTGTACGTCAACGCCTCCACCCGCTTCACCGACGGCGGCGAATTTGGCATGGGCGCGGAGATCGGCATCTCCACCCAAAAGCTCCATGCCCGCGGCCCGATGGGACTGACGGAGCTGACCTCCGTCAAATACATCGTCTACGGCGACGGTCAGATCCGCTGACCGTCCTTACTACCCCAAGTGAAAGGAGCGTGACCGCAAGTGAACGGCGTTCTCTGTCTCGACAAACCGCAAGAGATGACCTCGTTTGTGGCGTGTGCGTGCGTGCGTCGCGCCCTCGGTATCAAAAAAGCGGGTCACAGCGGCACACTCGACCCGATGGCAACGGGGGTGCTCCCCGTGCTGTGCGGTCACGCCACCCGCGTGCTGGACTTTTTGCCGTCCCACGACAAACGCTACACGGTCACGATCACCTTCGGTAAGCAAAGCGACACGCTCGACATCTGGGGCAACGTGGAGGACACGGGAGCGGCGCTCCCTTCTCTGCCCGCACTGGAAGACGCTCTCCCCGCGTTTCGCGGCGAGATCTTGCAAGTGCCGCCGATGGTTTCGGCGCTGAAAAAAGACGGCGTGCGGCTGTATGAACTCGCGCGACGCGGTGTCGAAGTGGAGCGCGAAGCGCGCCCCGTCACCATCCATCGTCTCGAGCTGCTGTCCTTCGACGGTGAGAACGCCGTCCTCGACTGCGCTTGCTCCAAAGGCACCTACATGCGCACCATCGCCGACGACCTCGGACGGATGCTCGGATGCGGTGCGCTGATGAGCGGACTTCGCCGCACCGAAGCGGTCGGCTTTTCGCTCGACGATTGCCTGACGCTCGACGAGATGCGCGCCAAAACGCCCGACGAACTCGCCGCGCGTCTTCTCCCCGTCGACCGTCTGCTCGAAACGTATCCGTCGGTCGCCGTCACCGCGCCGCAAGCGACCCGCTTCAAAAACGGCGGTGCGCTGTCGCTCGAACGCCTGCGCGAACCTGTCACGGGACTGACCCGCGTCTACGACCCCGAAGGGCATTTTCTCGGACTCGGTCGTCCCGAAGGCGAAGAACTCACCATTGCGAAATTGTTTTTATAATACAAGAAAGGAGTGCCGCCTCGTGCAAATCTACTCGGCGGTCACCCCGTGTGACCGATTTGAGCGTCATCCGCGCGCGGTGGCGCTCGGTTTGTTTGACGGTATCCACCTCGGACACCGTCGCGTCATCGGCACCACCGTCGGTTTTGTCGATGCCGCCTCTTGCGTGCTGACCTTCGAGGGCGCTTCGGCGCTCAAGCCGCACGCCTCGGCGCTTTGCTCGGAGGCGGAGACCGCCCGTCTGCTTGAAACACTCGGCGTGGACGAATGGATGCGTTGCGATTTTGAGACGATCCGCCACCTCTCGCCCGAAGCGTTTGTCCGAGAGGTGCTGGTCGAGCAACTCGGCGCGACGCACGTCTGTTGCGGGTTCAATTTCCGCTTCGGCAAGGGCGGTGTCGGCGACGCCGCCCTGCTCACGGAGCTCGGGGCGCGCTACGGCTTTGAAGTCCACGTCACCGACGCGACCTGCGACGGCGGCGAGACGATCAGCTCCAAACGCATTCGCTCGCTCATCGAGCAAGGAAACCTTCGCGAAGCGACCCGTCTGCTCGGGCATCCGTTCGTCATCGACACGGAAGTCCGCCACGGACAAGCCCTCGGGCGCACGCTCGCCTTTCCCACCATCAATCAGCTTCTGCCCCCGTGCTTTGTGCAACCGCGCTACGGCGTATACACGTCGACCGTCGTGCTGGACGGCCGCACCTATCGCGGCATCACGAACGTCGGATGCCGCCCCACCGTCGGCGGTACTTTCCCCACGGTGGAAACCTGGATCGACGGATTCGACGGCGACCTCTACGGACAGTCGCCGCGCGTGATGTTGACGTCGTTCCTGCGCGACGAGAGGAAATTCGACGCGGTCGATGCGCTCAAAGCCCAAATCGCCGCCGACCGCGACGCGGCGCACGCCGCCTTGGACGCGGACGGCATCCGCGCGATCCTTTTCGACTTTGACGATACCTTGCAAAATCGACCGGCGGCGTTTCGAAGATATATGACCTATTTTTTGCAGACCTATCTTCCCTCCCGCCTCGGAGACGAGGAGGCCTACCGCGAAGCGGTGCGCCTGAACAACAGCGGCTATGTGGAGTATCTGCAGTTCTTCACGGCAATGCCCAAAGCACTCGGTGTTCCGAATCCGCCGACGGCTGAAGCACTCTTTAAGGAATACCAACGCGTGTTCCCGACGTTTGTGCACCTGTTCGACGGTGCAAGGGAAACGCTCGAAGCTTTGCGCGCCGAAGGATTTCGCCTCGGCATCGTCACGAACGGTCCGCTCGTGCAACAGCACCGCAAGATCGATGTGTCGGGACTGCGTCCGTTGCTCGACACGGTGGTCGTCTCGTCCGAGGAGGGCGTGGCAAAACCCGATGCGGAGCTCTTTCTCCGCGCGGCGGCGCGCCTGAACGTGTCCCCGAAGCAATGCCTCTTCGTCGGCGATCATCCGCAAAACGACATCGCAGGTGCTATGAATGCGGGGATGCGGGCGGTATTTCTCGACACGCGCTTGCCCTCGTGCGAGCGGGACGACGTGCCGACTCTGCACAGCGTCCGCGAACTTCTCGAGTATCTGAAAAAGGAGGACATCCTCTCATGAACAAGTGGAAAATCATCGGCATCGTGTCGGCGGTCGTCGGCGCGTTCGTGCTTCTCGGCTCCTCGCCCTACACCTCCGCCGAACGCTTTGAAAGCGGCATCGGTGCGGCGCAGATCGCCGCGCTTGTCGTGGCGCTTCTTTTGATGGTCGGCGGCATCACCCTCGCCGTCCTCGCCCACAAAAAGGCAAAAGCCAAACCGGCAGAAGACAAGAAAGAAGAGACCAAAGAAGCGGAGTGAGCTCCCTTGTCAGGGAGGGGCGTAGGGCGGTGCCTTGGTGCCGCCGCGTTTTGTACGAAAACTCCCTCCGTCAAAACCTGCGGTTTTGCCACCTCCCTTTGACAAGGGAGGTTTTTTCTCGCTCCCCTCTATCGCGGGACGATGTGGGCATCGTCCCCTACAATATCCCCCATTGCTTGACGTAGGGGCGGTGCCTTGGTGCCGCCGCTTCTTTATACGAAAACTCCCTCCGTCTTTCGGCTTCGCCGAAATCCACCTCCCTCGTCAGAGGGAGGCAAGGCGCACACCGCAACATTCATAAACCAACAAAAAACCGAGGTGCCACCGGCACCTCGGTTTTTTCATTCCGTCCCAGTCCGTGAAGCGGACTATATCACCGAGTGCGACCGCACTCGATATCACGGCCCTTATTGATCTCTCGCGAGCAACGCCGTAAACGCCCGATGCGCCGCATAGACGTCGAGCTTCGACACGACCTCGAACGGCGCGTGCATCGACAGCACCGGCACGCCGAGATCCACCGTGTCGACATCGAGGTTGGCGATGTATTTCGCCACCGTGCCGCCGCCGCCGATGTCCACCTTGCCGAGCTCGCCGATCTGCCAAACGACACCCGCGTCGTCCATGATGCGACGGAACTTGCCCATCAATTCCGCCGACGCATCGGAGGTGTCGCCCTTGCCGCGCGCGCCCGTGTACTTCGTCAGCACCACACCGCCGTTGAGCTTGGCGCAGTTGCGGCTCTCGACCACCTCGGGATAGAGCGGATCGAGCGCCACGTTGACGTCCGCCGACAGACACATCGAACGCGACAGCACGCGGTGTCCCTTTTCGCCCATCGCGTCGGCGATCTCTTCGATAAAGTACGGCAGGAACGCCGACTGCATACCCGTCGCACCGTCCGAACCCGTCTCTTCCTTGTCCGCCAGCACCGTCACCGCCGTATAGGTCGGGACGTCGAGCGCAAACAGCGCCGTCAGTGCGGGGTACGCGCACACGCGGTCGTCGTGACCGTAGGCACCGATCATACTGCGATCGAAGCCGACGTCACGCGCACCGAACGCGGGGGTGATTTCGAGTTCCGCCGAGAGGAAATCCGCCTCGACGATGCCGTATTTCTCGTTGATCAAACGAAGCACATTGAGCTTGACAAGATCACTGCCGTCCTCATCGCACAGCGGACGCGAACCGATGAGCAGGTCGAGCGATTCGCCGTCGATCAGCTTGGTGGCGGGGCGTTGCATCTGCTCGGACGCGAGGTGCGGCAACAGATCGGTCACGCAGAACACGGGATCGCTCGGATCCTCACCGATCTTGACGGTCACCGTCTCGCCGTTTTTCTTGACGATCACACCGTGCAGGCTCAGGGGCGTTGCCGTCCACTGATACTTCTTGATACCGCCGTAGTAGTGGGTATCGAAATAGCACAGATGCTGATTTTCGTAGAGCGGATTCGGTTTCAGGTCGAGGCGCGGCGAATCGATGTGCGCCGCCGCGATGGACACGCCCTCCCCGATGGGAGCGGAACCGATGACCGCCAGCATCAGCGCTTTACCGCGGTTGTTTTGGTAGATCTTGTCGCCCGCTTTGAGCGCCATGCCCGGCTCATAGGCAACAAATCCGCGCGCCTCGGCCTCGCGGATCGCATAGGTCACCGCTTCGCGTTCGGTCTTGACCTCATTCAAAAACGCCTTGTATCCTTCGCAGTAGTCGTCCGCCGCGGCGATCTCGTCGGCGGTCATGCTCTTCGTCGCGTCGGACGGTTTCATGCACAGCTCTTCGCGAAGCTGTTCGGCTTTGGTTTTCTCTTCCATGGTATTCAATGCTCCCCTTTCGGTTCGGTGATATGATAATAGTTCTCATAGATATCTTTGGAGGTCTGCACACGCTCGACGTAGTTGCGCGTTTCCTCAAACGGAATGGTGTGCAGGGTCTTGCCGTCGGCGGAATACCGCGCATCGAGAAGCCACTCGTCCACGTTGCCGAGTCCGCCGTTGTAGGCGGCAACGACCGTCGACTCCGCTTCGTAGCGCTCCATCAACAGATGAAGCGTGAACGTGCCGCAACGGATGTTCGTGACGGGATCGTAGAGATCGTCGACCGTCACGTCGTCGAATTCATCCGACCGCAGGTGCAACCACGTGAGGGTATCCTCCGTCACCTGCATCAAGCCGTAGGCATCGGCGTGGGAATGGGCGCACTCGTCAAATCCGCTTTCGGTGCGGATGATGCCGAGAATGAGCGACGGCGACACATCAAAATCCGCGGCGGCTTTCATGACGGTGTCGTAATGTTCAATGCGGAATCCGCTCTTAACGTAACGATCGTAGCCGTCCTGCATCAGGAAAAACGCCGCCACGATCAGCACCGTCAGCACGAGAAAGGTCACGAGATAGCGCAGGGTCTGATTCTTCTTTTTGCGACGGCGGCGGGGCGCGGTGCGCCGCGGTGTCGTGCTCATACGCTCCCCTCCTTCACGGCGGTCAGCCACGCGTCCGCCGCGCGGCAGAGCTCCTCGGGATCGCCGTCATTCATCAGGGTATGCGTCGCGCGGTCGCGGTAGAACGTGTCGGGCGGTTGCGCGTTCATGCGCATAAGCGCCCGCGCTTCGTCGAGACCGTCGCGCGCCGTAATGCGTTGCAACCGCGTCTGAGGAGAACTGAGCACCGCCAGCGTCACGTCACACAAGCGGTCGCATCCGCTCTCAAACAACAGCGGCGCATCCAGCACCGCCATCGATGCATCGGACGCGACGATCAACTCCTCACAGCGGCGAAAGATCGCCGGGTGGGTGATGCGCTCGAGCGTGTCCTTTGCATCCTTATCGGTGAACACCTTCGCCGCCATACAGCGGCGATCGAGCGCGCCGTTTTCGTCGAGGATCTCCTCCCCGAACGCGGCGACCAATTCGTTCAACGCGGGACTGCCCGCCTGCACCACCTCGCGTGCCACGCGGTCGGTGTCGATGAAGAGCGCCCCTTGCTGTTGCCAATGCTGTCCCAAAAGTCCTTTGCCCGCACCGGTCGGTCCGGTGAGTCCGATCACGATCACAGCCTCACCACCTTAAACGCCGCCGCGCGAAGCAGACGGTTGTACACCGCCAGTCCCACGCCCTCGGCACGCGGACACGCCGCAAAGAGTCGGGTCGCCCCGCGGTCGTCCGCCTCGCGCAGGGCTTCAAACACGCGTCGCGCCTGCGCGTCTTCGTCGGCGCGCGCACCGTAGGTCAAAAACGGGATCGCGACCCCGTCGGTCTCGTCGTCAAAGCAGAGCGCCATCGCGCCGTCGCCTGCCTGCGCATTGACAAACGCGGCAAACTGCGCCGCATCGGCATCGATCAGCGTCACATCCGCTCTCGGGGCGTAGTGCTGATACTTCATACCGGGGGATGCCGCTTCGCGGTCGTTTGCAAGCGGCTCGATCACCGCGGGATCGACGTCGATCGCGCCGATGACCGCTTCGAGTTGTTCTTTCGTGATGCCGCCGGGTCTGAGGAGACGCGGACGCTCGCCGACGAGCGTGATGACCGTCGACTCCACGCCGACCTCACACGCACCGCCGTCCACAATGGCGGCGATGCGTCCGTCCATGTCCGCCGCCACACGTGCGGCGGTGGTGGGCGAAGGACTCCCGGACAGGTTCGCCGACGGTGCCGCTAAAGGCACACCGGCGGCACGAATGATCTCTCTCGCGATCGGGTGTGACGGCATACGCACCGCCACCGTTTGCAGTCCTGCGGATACTTCCGTCGGGACGCGGTCGCTTTTCGGGACGATGATCGTCAGCGGTCCCGGCCAAAACGCCTGAGCGAGAGTATACGCCGTGTCGGGTACGTCGGCACTCAGCATCGACAACGTGTCGAGCATATCGATATGCACGATGAGGGGGTTGTCCTGCGGACGCCCCTTCGCTTCAAAAATACGGCTCACCGCCGCTCCGTCGAGGGCGTTCGCCGCGAGGCCGTAGACCGTCTCCGTCGGCACGGCGACCAGCTCGCCGTTTCGAAGAAGCACCCCGACCTCTTGAATATGCTCCGCCGAAGCGGAGAGTATGCGCGTATTCATAGTGATTGTCCATCCTTTTCGCGTTGCAACGCGGCGGTACGTTCGGCGGTGAGGAGCGCGTCGATCAATTCGTCGAGCGCGCCGTTCATCACCGCATCGAGTTTATACAGCGTCAAGCCGATGCGGTGATCGGTGACGCGACCTTGCGGGAAATTGTAGGTGCGGATGCGTTCACTGCGGTCGCCGCTTCCCACCTGCTGACGGCGATCCTCCGCGGTCGCCTGCCGTTTTTGTTCCTGCTCGCGCTCAAGCAGACGCGCCGCGAGCACGCGCATCGCCTTGTCGCGGTTTTTGTGCTGACTGCGCTCGTCCTGGCACTCCACCACCAATCCCGTCGGAAGGTGCGTGATGCGCACCGCCGATTCGGTCTTGTTGATGTGCTGACCGCCCGCGCCGCTGCTGCGGAACGTGTCGATCTTGAGATCGGACGGCGCGATCTGCACATCCACCTCATCCGCTTCGGGGAGCACCGCCACCGTCACGGCGGAGGTGTGGATGCGTCCGCCGCTCTCGGTCTCGGGCACGCGCTGGACGCGGTGGGTGCCGCTCTCGAATTTCAGGCGGCTGAACGCGCCGTCGCCCTGCACCGAAAAGACGATCTCCTTGTAGCCGCGCAGCTCCGTCTCGTTGCAGCTGACGACGTCGACGGCAAAGCCCTTGGCGGCGGCGTACATCGAATACATCCGAAAGAGCGACGCCGCAAACAGCGCCGATTCCTCGCCGCCCGTGCCGCCGCGGATCTCCATGATGACGTTGCGGTCGTCGCGCTCATCGCGCGGCAACAACAGCACACGAAGTGCCTGCTCGGTGTCGGCAAGTCGCCGTTTTTGCAGGCTGAGATCCTCTTTGGCAAGGATGCACAGCTCCTCGTCCGTTTCGGTCGTGAGAAGCTCGGTCAGCGCCGCGATCTCCGCGGCGGTCGCGCGATACTCCCGATACCGCTCGACAAGCGGCTCGAGCTGTTTTTGTTCTTTGAGAAGATCGCGGTAGCGCGTCGGCGACGCCGTCACGGTCGGGTCGCAGAGTCTCGCTTGCACTTCTTCGAAGCGCTTTTCCACTTGTTGCAACCGCTGCAGCATCGCTTTCGGCTCCTTTCCTCATTCGTCGCGCTCGATGCGGCGAATGAATCGTTCGATCTTGGCGCGCGGCACGAGCATCTCGTGGGCGCAGGTCAGGCACTTCAGCCGAAAATCCATCCCCACGCGCAACACCTCAAACCGATGTCCGCCGCAGGGGTGGGGTTTTTTGAGTTCCACGCGGTCTCCCACTTGCACGTCCATGCCGTTCCCCTCCGTTTTTTCAAAAAAACTATAATCAGATATAGTATACCACAGCTTTTGCGGTTTGGCAACACCGCAAGGGGCGACGCTTTTCTTGCAAAATTTCGCGGTTTCCTCTTTACGAACGGCGGTTTGTGGGCTATAATAACCTTGCATGCAACGAAATTTGCAAACCCGAAAGGAGTTTTTTTACTATGGTACGAATCGGTATTGATCTGGGCGGCACCAACATCGTCGCCGGTGTGGTCGACGAAAATTACAAGATCCTCGCGAAAGCGGAGTGCAAGACGAATCTGCCCCGCCCCGCCGAAGGCATCATGGACGACATGGCGCGTCTGGCGAAGGAAGCGGTGCAAAACGCGGGTCTGACGATGGACGACGTCGTGTCCGTCGGTGTCGGTTGCCCCGGCACCTGCAACGTGTTCACGGGCATTGTGGAATATTCCTGCAACCTCGATTTCAACGAAGTCCCCCTGCAAGAAGAACTGGCTCGCCGCATCGGCAAGCCGGTGTTCATTGAAAACGACGCGAACGCCGCCGCTCTGGGCGAGGCGGTCGCGGGTGCCGCGAAGGGCGCGAAGAGTGCCTTGTGCATCACGCTCGGCACGGGCGTCGGCGGCGGCATCATCATCGACGGCAAGATCTACAGCGGCTTCAACTGCGCCGGTGCGGAGCTCGGTCACATCGTGATCGTGTGCGACGGCGAGCCGTGCGGTTGCGGTCGTAACGGTTGCTGGGAGGCGTACGCCTCGGCAACCGCGCTCATCCGCCAGACGAAGGCGGCCATCGAACAGAATCCCGACAGCCGCTTGGCGCAAATGGCGAAAGAAAACGGTCGCGTCAACGGTCGCACCGCGTTCGACGCGATGCGCGCGGGTTGTCCCGTCGGTCAGGCGGTCGTCGACAAGTATGTGTTCTATCTGGCGGCGGGTCTGACCAACATGGTCAACATCTTCCAGCCGGAAGTGCTGTGCATCGGCGGCGGTGTCAGCCACGAGGGCGACGCTCTGCTCATCCCCGTCATGAAGCACATCGAGCGCGACCGTTACAGCAAGCACAGCAAGCATCAAACCCGTCTGTGCGCGGCGGCGCTCGGCAACGACGCGGGCATCATCGGCGCGGCGTATCTGGGCAATTAAGAATACAACAAAAAAACCGAGGCGCCAATGGCACCTCGGTTTTGTCGTGGTACGGTTGTGGCGTGCGTCTTGTCCCCCTCTGACGAGGGGGATGTCGAAATCGCAGATTTCGACAGGGGGAGAGATGGATCTCGCACA
>JAFQFZ010000007.1 GCA_017398425.1 Clostridia bacterium
ACTAAATACGGGGTTTGTCAAGTAAATATCGTATCATATCCATAAAAATTTGCAAGGGAATGCCCCCTTCACAACATCTGTTGTGAAGGGGGCATAAACGCGTTTATAGAATCGGATGATCGGTTCGTGTTACAGTGATTCAAGGGAACCGTTGACGTATCCGAAGAGGAGCAGGGCGTCCATCGTGTTCAGCTTGCCGTCTTTGTTGATGTCTGCCGTGGCCATGTCCATTTCTCGATCGGAACTGCCGTTCACGGAGGCGAACAGCAACAAAGCGTCCATCGTGTTGAGTGTGCCGTCGCCGCTCACGTCACCGAGCATCGCTTCGGGCTCTTTTTCAATGGGAGCGGAACCGACGAAGAAGTAGGAAACCGTGGCGGCATCGCCCTTCGATTTGTAGAACTTCATCTGGTTGATGACCCATTTGAGTTGATCGGTCTTCAGGTACTCGCGCAGATCGATGCAACCGGTCTGGCTGACGGTAGAATACTGTGCACGGTTGGTGTGTCCATCCCAGTTGGCCGCATCCTTATTCAACTTCGCGCCACCGAGGCTTGCATCCATGAAGGACAACCACGGCGAATAGGTGGAGTTGCTGTAGATCGAGAAGGTGAAGTCGCCGCCCTCGGGGATCAAGACCGAGTAGTAGAGATACGGGGTCTTCGAGAGATCGAGATTGATGTTCAAACCGTTGGCAGTCGCGATTTCGCTAGTCGTATTCGGATGCAAGCCGGCGTTGAAGTAGGGCATCAGATCGACCTTGGTTTCCACTTCCGGACCGTTCTTTGCGATGTGCTCCGCATAGGGCTCGGAGGGAGTAGCGGGGTCGCCGTAGGTGTAGCCTGCGGGCCAATCGAACGTGTCGTAGCTGATCATTTCCGCTGTGCTCAGCGTAAACGTACCCTGGCCGGTCAAGAGGAGGATGAACTGGTTGAAATAGTTGGAGTTTTTGGAAGCAAGCGAGGCGGTGTTGTCGCGAATTTCAAGATACACATCGTACTCGCCTGCTGCGGCACGGTCGCCCGTGATCTCGAAGATGTTCGTGAAGTTCGAGGTATTGGGCCACGCTGTCGAGGAACCTGCAGACTCATTGATCTGATACGCCATCTTGAAGGTGGGCTCTGAATCAATGACCATGTGCAGGGCGTTGAGCTTCTCCAGGTTGAACAGATCGGTGTCGGTGAAGCTGATGCGCAGATCGGTATCGCCGTTGTTGACCACGGTCAAGACACCGTCTTTCACTTCAACCGTGCCGTCACCGGAAACGATGGTCACGTCTTCGGTCTTTTCGGGGATCAGGTTGTGGCATTGATCCTCCACGTGAGGCGGTGCAACGTATTCATCGACCATCAGTTTGCGGATGGTGACCTTGGAAGCGTCCGCCGCACCGACGGAGAACACACGAACCTGCGAGATCGACAGGTCAGCGGCTCCGCCAAGCTCGGTGATCGCCGAGAACGGAATGCCCACTGTGTAGGTGCCGGACTGCAGATCGCCGGCAGAAGACACATTCGAAGTGATGTATTTGTTGATCGGGATCCAGTTGTTGTTGATGTTGAGCAGGATGCTCGCTTCCGCGCCGACCGTCACGTCCACGGTGAGCTGGTGATCGGCCGCGGTAGTGGTATAGGCGGTGGGGAGCGTGTAGTTTGCAAAAGGCCATTGGTTGTTGGTGTTTTGGAGAACCGTGTGCTTGTTCTCGTCACGATAAATATTCATCGTGTCGACAGCATTGGGAATCCAGTTGCCTTCGTCGGCGGGGAGCAGGCTGTTGGCAGGCTCCTCGATGACATCTTCCACTTTTTTGAGTTGAGCCAGAGCGGCGTTCATATTGATGACTTCGAGGTTGATGTCGGACTGTGCAGATGCCGCATTGTTGATGGTGGTGTTCGCTTTGTTGACAGCTTTGGTGAGCTTCGTCCACGTTGCCGATGTGTAATCCTCTTGCACCAGAGATGCCGCTTCGTCCAACAAGCCTTGCAGGACGGATTTGTCCACTTCACCGGTCGAAGGATCGGTCAACAGCTCAATGTAGTCGTAGGTGACATCGCCGGGGACGATGTACACGATGGAGCGGTTGATCTTAATGGTGGCGTTCGGGTCGAAACCGTTGGCGACAAAGGCTTCCGTCACATCGTATACACCTTGATAGGTACCTTGGAAACCGTCGGTATCGGTGCGGTTGAATGCATTGTCGATCGCGAAGTTCAGGCGAACCGGTGCCGAAGCGTTACCTTGTTGCGCGTCGAGATAGATGCACCAGCAGGAATCGGCAACGACATCGAGCTTGACATAAATCTTGCCGTTGTTGGGCTTGAGGGTGATGGAGGAGGCGCCCTTGTAAATGGCGGACGGCCAAGTGTTCGTCGAAGCGGCCGAACGCGTCATGTGCATGCCGCCTTTTTCGGTAGCAGTCACGGTGATGTGAGAGGCAAAATTGCCGATCGGCACATTCGCATCTTGGTTATACCACTTGGTATAATCCATGTCGTAATTGTGCATCGACACAAAATCGGTATCGTCGATCGGTTCGATGTACACTTTCAATGCACCGATGGCGTTGATCAATTCCGTGTACAACGCGGCAATCTCACTGTCGGTGGGGTTGTCGGACAGCGTGTTGTTCAGCGCCGCCTCAACAGCCGCAACCGTCTCCTCGGTGTAGATGCTCAGATCCATCGCTTCGGCATAATCGACCAGCGCGTTGTAGTTTTGCAGATCCACAGGTGCAGTTTCGGTTTCGGCAGGAGCTTCGGGGAAGTTGGAATACGAAATGTGGTGATAGGTGGTGTATGCAACAGCAGACGGTGTTTCCACAATGTCTTCTTCGATCGGTTCCGAGCCGACAAACATATAATCGACCGTTACGTCTTTACCCAGCGAATTGTAGAAATTGATTTGATTGATGATCCATTTTGCCTTGTTGGCATCGGTGGAATAGTTGCGCAAATCGATGCACGCGGTTTCGCTGACGGTGGTGTATTGTTCGCGGTTTGTGTAAGAATCCCAGACACCGGCGCCGCTGTTCATGTAAGCACCTTCACCGGTAGCATCGCGGAAGAAGAGCCACGGAGCGTAGTTGCTGTTGTTGTACAGCGCAAAGGTGAAGTTTGAGTCAGCAGGTTGGGTGATCGAATAGTACAGATACGGAGTCTTGGTCAAATCGATGTTGAGATTCAGTGCTTGGCTACCGTAAGATTGCCAAGCGTTTACGATATGACCGTTCGATTTGCCGATTGCATTCAGAAGATCCACTTTATCTTGGACGTTGGGAATGTAGTCCGCCGCATGTGCCATGTAGGGATTGTCAGGGGTGGCGGGCTCATTGACTTCCACAGGAACTTCGGGTTCAACCGCGTCATTGGATTCGACGGTTTTTTGGATGATAATGGCCGAATCGGTCGTCGAGAATTCCTCGGTGATTTCGTCGCCGACAACGTAGGCACTGAACGCTACCGTGTTCATATAACGGTTGGAGGAAGTATCACCCAGATCGATCTGCAGGTTTTCGCGATCACCGTAGGGGTTATAGCGGTTGGTGACCGGCGAGTAGGTGATGCTCGACAGCGTGTTGCCGGTCACGGTCATCAAGCGGATGTAACCGTCGCCGCAGCAGGAGGGAACAGAACCAATGTAGTGTTCGTTGGCATAAAAGTCGGGATCTTCCGCTTCCACGAATTGATAGTCGGACAGGATCTCATAGACCGTGCGACCGTCGGAAGCAGTCTTTTCGAGGCACAGAGAACCGTCGTCGTGACCGCAAAGAATCACCTTGACGTTGGGGTTCGGATCAACGATCTTGTCAAAGATCAATTGTGCGCGAGAAGAACCGCTGCGTACCGCCGCTCCGGCATCAAGATACTCGTGGGTGGTAACGATAGCGGTGCGGTGGCTGTAACGTTGGAGAACGTCGTTCGCCCAGAGGATGGTTTCCTCAGTCGCTTCCACGCCGTAGCCGAGATACATCACGATGAAATCCACGTTGCCGATGGTGATGAGGTCGTAGTGGGAAGCGTTGTTGTTCAGACTACCGCCGAACCAGCGCTGATCATTATAGCGCGAAGCGGGGAAGGTCTTGTAGAACATCGAATAGTCGACGTTCGGAGCACCTTCGGAATAGTCGGCTTTTTTGAAATCGCCGACGTCGTGGTTGCCGGAAACCAGACCGTTGGGCATGCCGACGGCTTCCACATATTTCATAGCCTTGTCTGCAACATTCCATTGTGCGGGCGCGACCGCTGCGGTCGGACGATCGTCGACAAGGTCACCGGTCGTGATGATATAACCGGCTTCACCGGCTTGATATTGCTCGGCGGCGTATTGATAGACACGATAGTAGTAGTCGTTCAAATCCGCAAACTTCGTGTAGTGCTGCGGGTCGGTCGACCAAATCATCGTATCCGAACCGTTCGTGACGTAATCGAGCATCGCCATAACACGAATGGCATCGCCGTCGTTGTAGGTGGCGATGTCCACTTCAGCAGAAACGGAATCGCTCCCCATAAACGTGCCGAGCGTATCCCATTCTCCGGTGGACGGATTGTACGCCGACAGAGCAATGCGCTCGCCGACGTAGGTAGCACCGGTGTAGCGGACAGCAACTTCGCCCTCGGTTTTACCGTTCAAAGCCACAGTAAAGATTTGATAGGGAATACCGGTCTTAGACGGAAGCGAGAGAACCTCGCCGAGATAACGGAGCGCATAGGCTTTGTCCGCGCCGTAAGGGATCGCGTCGGCGTAGTCGACTGCACCGTCGGTAGACGAACCGTAGCTGATCGAGTAGTCGAGCGCTTCGACCTCATACACGCCTGCAACAGCGTTCTCTACCGAGGGGACAATGTTCTCGTTCTCGTCGTAGACAAAGTTGATGTCCACCTTGTCGGTGACGATAAAGGTCAGCAATTTTGTGGTGGTGTCACCGTTGGAGTCCGTCGCCGTGGCAACCAACGTGTAGGTGCCGGTTGTGAGCGAACGCTCTTCGGGTGTGAAGGTCACCGTCGACGCGGAACCGAGCGAGACGCCTTCAAGGCGTGTGTCGCACGTGGTCAGCGTTGCATCGCCGTTGGGTGCAAACGAGACGGTGATCTCCTGATCCGGGGTAACGTAGTCATACGGAGAGAGGTTGAACGTGACCGTGGGAGGGGTTCCTCCGGCTGCAAACACCGTTATGCCGCAAAACGGTGTTGCCAGCATACACAGGGTCAGCACCCAGGACAGGATTGCTTTGGATAATTTCATGTCTATACCTCCTTAGAGTATATTCCGAGATGATCTTATTATATAGCATAGCGTATAAAATTACAATAGAAACGACGAAGATTTTGTATAATATTTTTAAAAAATTATACATATTCGCGTATGTGTGGACGAGAGAGAAAAAAGAGCAAAAAAAAATAAACCCTCGACAATGCATCATACATTGTCGAGGGCGAGAGGATTAAAGCGCGTCGATGTCGTCTTTGGTGGCGAGCTTAACGCCGTGCTTGGTCAGCAGTTCGGCTGCGGCTTGATTGTCCGCGACGCGGAACACGACGTACGCACCTTCTTGGCGGCGTGTGATGAACGCGTACACATACTCCACGCTGATGTGGTTATCCGACAGAATGCGAAGCACCGTCGACAAGCTGCCGGGCGTGTCGGAGATCGAGATCGCCAGCACTTGCGTGACCGACACGATACAACCGGTTTCTTTCAATGCGGCAATTGCGCGATCGGTATCGCTGACGATCAAACGCAGAATACCGAAATCCTGCGTGTCCGCCACGGACATTGCACGGATGTCGATGTTTTCCTTGGCGAGGGTGGAGGTCAGGTCAGCCAGTTTGCCTTCTTTGTTTTCGATGAAGATGGACAATTGATTGATGGTCATTTCGTGTTTCCTCCTTTTGGATGTAAAAAATCAGTCGTGCAGTTTACGTTTGTCGATCACGCGTACCGCTTTGCCGGTGGAACGTTCGATGGATTGCGGCTCCACAAGCGTGACTTTCGCAGACAAGCCGAGCAGGCTCTTGAGCGCTTCTTTGAGTTCGTACTCTTTTTTCGAGATGTTGCGCACCGTATCCGAGAACACGTCGGCACTCATTTCGACGCGCACGTCCAGTGTGTCGGTGTTGTTGACGCGATCGACGATCAGCTGATAGTTGGCGGAATAGCCCTGTTGGGTCAGCACCGTTTCGATCTGCGACGGGAACACGTTGACACCGCGAATAATGAGCATATCGTCCGTGCGTCCGCGCGGTTTGCTCATTTTGATGAAGGTGCGTCCGCAAGAGCATTTCTCGCGGGAGAGAACGCCGATGTCGCGGGTGCGATAACGCAGGATCGGGAACGCCTCTTTCGTGATGCAGGTAAAAACGATTTCACCCTCTTCGCCCACGGGGAGAACCTCACCCGTATCGGGGTCGATGATTTCAACGATGAAATGGTCCTCGTTGACGTGCATACCGCTTTGCTCTTCGCATTCAAACGCAACGCCGGGTCCCATGACCTCGGTCAAACCGTAGATATCATACGCCTTCAAGCCAAGCTTTTTCTCAATGTCTTTACGCATACCTTCGGTCCACGGTTCGGCACCGAAAATACCGGCTTTCAGAGAAATGTCATCGGGAGTAAGACCCATTTGCTCGAGCGTTTCGCCGATATACAGCGCGTAAGACGGGGTGCAACAAAGAACGGTCGAACCGAAATCCTTGAGGATCGTGATCTGACGCGGGGTGTTGCCGCTCGAGACGGGGATGGTGGTGGCACCGATACGTTTGGCACCGATGTGAAGACCGAAACCGCCCGTGAACAGACCGTAGCCATAGGCGACGTGGACGTAATCGTTCTCGTCGGCACCAACGGCATACAACTGGCGCGCGCAAATGTCCGCCCAAGACTTCAAATCGTTTTCGGTGTATCCAACCACGATTTGCTTGCCGGTGGTGCCGGAGCTCGCGTGTAATTCAACGACCTCAGACATCGGAACGGCCATCATGCCGTACGGATAGGTGTCGCGCAAATCTTGTTTGTAAGTAAAGGGGAGCTTGTGCAGATCGTCGATCGATCGGATATCTTCCGGTTTGACACCGGCCGCGTTCATACGCTCGCGATACAGCTCTACGTTGTTGTACACGCGGTTGACCGTGTTGATCAAGCGCTCGTTTTGAATCTCTCGAATGGTTTCGAGCGGTGCGGTTTCGATCTCAGGTTGAAAATACTTTGCCATGTAAATTGCTCCTTTGTGTGGGATTACAGCGATTTTCCGAGCGCAAATGCGCGTTTGTTAAGTTCGAGGAATTTCGCGGGTACACACGCTTCAAGGGCGGTGTTCCATGCTTCGTCGGATATGTCAAAATACTTGGAGAAGCGACCGAGAAGGACGATGTTTACCGCTTTGGAGGAACCGGCCTCGTTTGCGAGGGACAGCGCGTCAAACGCATCGACTTTGTGGTTGCTTTCGCTCATCTTGGTAACCAGATCCGTCGGATACGATGCGGCACCCGTGATCACGGGCATCGGATCGATCTGCTGGGTGTTGACGATAATTTGACCGCCTTCGCGGAGATACTCCGTCCAGCGCGCCGCTTCCAAAAGCTCGAATGAAATGATGTAATCGGCTTCGCCCTTGTCGATGACGGGGGAGTAGACCTTGTCGCCGTAGCGAACGTAGGTCACGACCGAACCGCCGCGTTGGCTCATGCCGTGAACTTCGGATACCTTGACGTCGTAACCCTGATCCATAAGCAGGCGACCGAGAGTTTTACTGGCAAGCAAGCTGCCTTGACCGCCGACTCCGACGATCATAATGTTTTTGGTTTTCATCTCTCTTTGCCTCCTTTACTTCGCGGTGCTTTCGAACGCATCAAAAGCACACAGTTGGGTACAAACATTACAGCCAACACAAAGCGTGGGATCCACGCAGGCTTTACCGTCTTTCATGCTGATGGCAGGGCAACCGAGCTTCATGCAACGCTTGCAGCTCTTGCAGCGGTCGGCGTTGATCGACAAAGGCGGATTCGCCTTGACAGATTTCAGCAGGACACAGGGGCGGCGCGAAATGATGACCGAGGGTTCGTTTGCGGCAAGTTCCTCCTTGACAGCAGCTTCGCACGCTGCCAAATCGTACGGATCCACCACACGCACACGCTGAATGCCGAGAGCACGGCAAAGTGCTTCGAGATCTACTTTCGCGGCGGGATCGCCTTTGATGTTATAACCGGTCGTAGGGTTTTGTTGGTGACCGGTCATGCCGGTGATGGAGTTATCGAGAATGATCACGGTCGAGTTCGTTGCGTTGTACGCCACGTTCACAAGACCGGTCATACCGGAATGCATGAAGGTGGAGTCGCCGATAACAGCAACCGTCTTGCTTTCGCTTTCTTCGCCGCGGGCTTTGTTAAAGCCGTGCAATCCGGAGATGGAAGCACCCATGCAGATGGTGGCATCCATGGCACACAGCGGTGCTTGAGCACCGAGCGTATAGCAGCCGATGTCGCCGATGACGGTGATCTTGTTCTTCGACAAGGTATAGAACATGCCACGGTGCGGGCAACCGGCGCACATGACAGGAGGACGAACGGGAAGTTCTTCCTGCAACGCGTGCCCCTTGGGAGCTTCCGCACCGAGGATCTCCGCAATCATATTTTGCGAGAATTCACCGAGAAGCGGGAAGAGCGATTTGCCTTCCACGTTCAGACCGAGTTTACGGCAATGGGTCTCGATGATGTCGTCGAGTTCTTCCACGACCACAAGGCGATCCACTTGTGCGGCGAAATCTTGGATCAAACGAACGGGAAGCGGGTGGACCATGCCGAGCTTTAACACGCTGACGCTGTCGCCAAAGACCTCTTTAACATATTGATAGCAGGTGGAAGAGGTAATGATGCCCATTCCTTTTCCGCCCATTTCCACGCGGTTGAGCGACGAAGTCTCCGCAAATTCGGTCAAAGCGGCGGTGCGCTCTTCGACAATGGGATGACGTTTCTTGGCAAAGCCGGGCATCATGATGTACTTCGAGGGAGTCTTCTCATAGGCCTTCATGGCAGGCTCAACACGGTCGGACAGCTCAACGAGGCTCTGCGAGTGGGCAACACGTGTGCAGGTTTTGAGAATGACGGGGGTGTCAAATCGTTCGGAGATCTCATAGGCTGCCTTGACGAAGTTGAGACATTCGTCGGAATCGGACGGCTCGAGCATCGGCACTTTAGCCGCCGCGGCATAATGGCGCGAATCCTGCTCGTTTTGAGAGCTGTGCATGCCGGGATCGTCTGCCACCACGATCACCATACCGGCGTTGACACCGGTGTAGGAAATGGTGAAGAGCGGGTCGGCCGCCACGTTCATACCCACGTGTTTCATGGCGCAGAAACTGCGTTTGCCTGCAAGAGAAGCGCCGAAGGCAGCTTCCATCGCGACCTTCTCGTTCGGAGCCCATTCACACGCGATTTCGTCGTACTTTGCGGCGAATTCCGTGATCTCGGTGCTGGGGGTGCCGGGATAGCTCGAAGCCACTGTGCAACCGGCTTCGTACAAACCTCTGGCAACCGCTTGGTTGCCGAGCAACAATGTTTTACTCATGGATTAAACCTCCTGATTGCGCATATCCACGATGCGCTTGGCTTTGCCTTCGTAGCGTTCGAGAGAACGCGGGGAAACGAGAGTGACCTTCGCGTCGATGCCGAGCACCGTGCGAAGTTTGGAGACTGCCGATTGACGGAGCGATTCGAGACCGGCGTAGTTTTCAAGCAAGGTTGCATCGATCAGCTCGATCTTCACTTCCAGATAGTCGGTGTAGTTGCGACGAGTCAGCACCAGCTGATAATGCGGAGAGATACCCTCGATGTTCGTTAATACGCTCTCGATCTGCGAGGGGAAGACGTTGACACCGCGGATTTTGAGCATATCGTCCGAACGTCCCTTGACCTTATCCATTCGGGCATGGGTACGTCCGCAAGCACAAGGTTCATAGTTGAGTCGGGAGATATCTTTTGTACGATAGCGGAGCATCGGAATGCCCTCTTTTGTGAGCGTGGTGATGACCAGCTCGCCGTTTTCACCGGCAGGGAGCGGCTGACACGTTTGCGGATCGATGATCTCGGGGAGGAAATGGTCCTCTGCAAAGTGGAGACCGTCGCGGAATTCGCATTCGCCCGATACGCCGGGACCCATCAGTTCGCTCATACCGTAGTTATCGGTGGAGAACAGACCGAATCCCTTTTCGATCAAATCACGAAGCTCGTTGGTGCAACCCTCCGAGCCGAACAAACCGATACGCAGTTTGATGTCGTCGTTTGTGATGCCCATTTCGTGAGCAACCTCGCTCATGTACATGGCATAAGAGGGCGTGCTGACCAGAACGGTGGAGCCGAAATCCTTCAGGATCATGGCTTGCTTTTGGGTATTGCCACTGGAGATCGGGATAACCGCACAACCGATTTTTTCAAGACCGTAGTGCAGACCGAGAGCGCCGGTGAACAGCCCGTAACCGAACGAGATCTGCGCCACGTCCTCGTCGGTCACGCCGACCGCCATGCAAAGACGTGCGACACAGTCGCTCCAGTTGTTGATGTCGTTACGGGTGTAGCCGACAACGGTGGGCTTGCCGGTCGTGCCCGAACTGGCGTGGATACGCACGATCTTTTTCTGCGGAACGGCAAACAAACCAAACGGATAGTTGTCACGGATATCGGCTTTGGTCGTGAAGGGGATGTACTGAATATCCGATAAGCATTTGATTTTGTCCCCGGTCACACCGGCTTCGGACAAACGTTTGTGATAAAACGGGACGTTGTTGTAACAATAATCCACCATACGTTTCAAACGCTCAAGTTGCAACGATTCCAACTCTTTGCGGGGCATGGTTTCGATATCTTTTTGAAAAAACAAGCGGAGTCCTCCTTTGGCGCTTTTTTAAAATATATTATATACTATATCATAGAAGTTGAGGTTTGTCACCCTTTTTTGACTAAATTTCAAGAAAAAAAGGGGCGATTTCGCCCCTTTTTTTATTTGATTTTTTCGTCCGGCAATGCTTTACTGGATGAGACGGTAACCTGACCCGCGTAACACGAGAAGATTTGTGCAATGTTCTCCGAGGAGGGCTTTTTGGTAATCAGGCTAACGAGCGGAACGATCAAAAGGCTTGCCAGCATCACAAACGCGCCGGCGTTGATGGAGGATTGGAACATGAAGGGAAGCGTGGACGCATCCATGGTGTTTGAAAGGATCATTTGCAAAATCATAAAACCGGTACCGAAAGCAAAGGAAACCCACACGGCAGCTTTCGTAACACGCTTCCAGTACAGACCGTACAGGAAAGGAGCGAGGAATGCACCCGCCAAAGCACCCCAAGAGATGCCCATCAGCTGGGCGATGAACGTGATGTTCGATTTTGCCTGCACGATCGCCAGTACAGCAGAAATCAAGATAAAGACGGCGATGAACATACGCATGGTACGCATAGTGCT